>JBCDHF010000274.1:0-6617 GCA_038750375.1 Cyanobacteria bacterium P01_H01_bin.15 | reverse complement strand
TGGTGACGGTGGGCTCGGGCGCTGATATCCGCGATGGAATCATTATGATCGGCTGCGCTTCCGCGATCGCTGGGTTTTACGAGGCTTTTGGAGAACGCTAGCTGCTCTTGTGTTTGGACCCTTGATGCCGCCCACCCGACACTCGCTATCGGTCGGTCTCTGGGCGGTTAAATTTATTCAGAATTCAGTCGGACTGTGAATGATGTTGTTAAGGCTTTATATAAGATAATTCTTTTTTGGATTTCGGTCGTCAATATCTAGGCGCAGATATAGTCGTAATTGAAGCATAGTTGCAATGCCAGGTTGTGCAGTTGTGGGGATACCGGGTTATTCTGCGGAGATGGTGTTATGTGGATTTAGTGGATGGGATTGCTTAATCGGATTCGACGTTGGCAAGAAAGTAAACTCCAAAGTCATTCCCTTAAAGGTTGGAATGCTGATGGACAGTTCGACGATTATCTAAAGTACAAAAGAGAATTAGCAATTAAGGAACTTGCTCTTTTTTTATGGGAAGCCGACGATGGTAACCCAGATAAGTCTTTAGATAAATACTTGAGGCAAGCGGAAATACTACTTAAGTTACCGGCTTCGACTCGAAAAAGAGGTTGGCGGCGTTTGGTCGATTTCTATGAAAGGTCTTGGTTTGAGAAGGGACTAGAAACTATTGTTAGTGACCTACAAAGAATGGCTTTGTTCGACCTGCTGAATGTATTGGGCAGCCTCGGGGTCATCATCGCTGTGATTACGTATTTTGGTACTGAAAAACAACGTCGAGAAGCTGAAATATCTATTGCATGGCAGACAATTACGAATGCCGCTGGACAGGGTGGTAACGGCGGGCGGATTCGGAGTCTTCAATTTTTGAATGCTTCTCCAGGGGCAAATTGGCGGCGGCGATTCCCTTGGATCTGCCCGGAAAGGATGGTGGGTTTATCTGAAAAATTCCCAATCTGCTTTTGGCCTCGGGAATCGCTAGCGAGGCTTGATTTATCCCTGGATGAGGAGAATAAAGGTGATGAATATGCAACCGAGAACAGAATTTTATTCACTGGTGCGTTCTTGGCAGATATTCAATTGCCAAATTCCGACCTGATAAGGGCCAATCTGAGTGGTGCCGATCTATCGGAAGCCAATCTGAGTGGTGCAAATCTGTTCCTAGCCAATCTGAGTGGTGCAAGTCTGTTCCTAGCCAATCTGAGTGGTGCAAGTCTGTTCGAAGCCGATTTAACTGATGTTTACCTGACTCGAACAAATCTGAGTGGTGCCGAACTGGCTCATGCCGATCTGACTGGTGCCGACCTGTTCCGAGCCAATCTGACTGGTGCCGATCTATGGGAAGCCAATCTGACTGATGCCAACCTGTGGCAAGCCAATCTGACTGGTGCCGATCTAAAGGAAGCAAATCTCGACAGAAGCATTCTTTTGGGCACTGAGCTTGAGACGGCAGAAGAACTTACTGATTTACAACTCAACAATGCCTTTCTTTGCGTAACGATTTTACCGCCGGCAATCAACTTAGACTCAAATCGTGATTGTGACAAGGTCGCTCAAATTCTTATTAAACGAGTCTACTGGATTGAATCGCTGGAAGAAGCAGAGGAATACATCAACAGAATCAGAAACCGCCAATAACGCCGCTTAGGAAACACTCGCCCCCTCCGCATGTCTACTCGCAATAAGTCAATAGAGACCGATCGCGTTACATACTCACTTCCTGATTGCCGTGATTATTGCCTGAATAAATCAAAATGGCGGCCCCGGGAAATCGACGACGGCGGTTCACTTGGTCTATTAGCTCTCGATGACCTAACAAGGAGACCTTATTTCGTTCCATACATCGAAGTTAAGCTACCCGCCGAAGGAATTTTGGACATCACATCAGCAGCAACGCTATCTGGAATTGCAATCACAATGCCGCTATACCTTTGCAGGTTCAAGGTTTCCATACTTGGGTGACCACCAGGCTCCTTTCGACTGAAAGTACACAGCTTCTTTATGTTTTTTGTCCTGCCGCGCCGTCGGTGATGAGCATCGCAACATCGACTTTTCTTGCCCGTCTTTGGTGTAGAAATACTGCTCCAACTTGGCATTACACACCGGGCAGGGAAACTCGGTTAAGACGGATGGTTTACGCTCTCCAGACGCTTGCGTACCCGGCAGCATCCAGGTCTTGCTGCGCTGATTCCAAAACATCACCAAATCACGCTCACCATTTTGGCAGCCCTGATCGCATTTAAGAAAATACCCTTTGGACACCTTCTTTGACGGCACCTTCACCATCGACTTTTGACAGCTCGGACATTTGGTGCGCGATTTTCCCAAGGTTCGCTGAGTGCCGTTGCCCGGAGCAACGGCGGGTAGCCCCCCTAACGCTTTGCTGATTGCTGGCGCAAAATATTCACGATTCCAGCCTATTAGGTATTCCTCCCAGGGAAGTCTGCCATCAGCAATTTGGTCTAGCCGGGTCTCCATGCCAGCAGTGAAATCAGCCTGGAGCAGCTCTGGTAAGGCGCTCTGCATAAACTGATCGACTTCCATGCCCATCGGGGTCGCCTGCAACCGTTTCTTTACCACTTCGACGTAGCTGCGCTGTTTTAACGTTTTGATGGTTGGGGCGTAAGTCGAAGGGCGTCCGATGCCTTTCTTCTCCATCAACTGCACCAGCTTGGGCTCGGTGTACCGTGGGGGTGGCTGGGTTTGCTTTTGCTCATAGCCCGCGTTGGTTAGCTGGAGCGATTGGTTGCGTTGGAGAGTGGGTAGCTGTTTGTCAGAGGTGATGTCCTGCCAATATTTGGAATAGCCTTTGAACTCAACAACCTGTCCTTTGGCCTGCCAATGCACATCCCCGCAACGAGTCAGTACCCGAGTTTTACGGATCAGGGCCGGCTTGCATTGCGATGCCATTGCCCGTTTCCAGATGAGCACATATAGCTGAAATTCTTTGTCGGGCAGCTCCTGCTTCAGGGTTGCGGAAGACTTGGAGATATCGGTAGGACGAATCGCTTCGTGGGCTTCTTGGGCGCCTTTCTTCGATTTCTGCCGAGCTATTTTGTTGGGGACATTCTCAGGATCATGGCTTTGCAGCCAGGCTCTAGCCGAGGCACAGTAGTCGGCACTGAGTTCCACAGAGTCTGTCCGCATATAGGTAATCAAACCTTTCTCGTATAGTTTCTGGGCAACAGACATAGTGTCTTCCGGGCTCAGCTTCAGTTTAGAACCAGCCGCTTGCTGCAACGTGCTGGTCCGAAAGGCCGCTGGCGGTTTTTTGGGAGAAACCTTACCGTCAACACTGAGCACGGCATGGGGACGGAGCCGAGCTATCTGCACCAAGCGATC
This sequence comes from Cyanobacteria bacterium P01_H01_bin.15, assembly GCA_038750375.1. Taxonomy (GTDB): domain Bacteria; phylum Cyanobacteriota; class Cyanobacteriia; order Cyanobacteriales; family JAAUTE01; genus JAAUTE01. The sequence continues at coordinate 3,281 of JBCDHF010000274.1, read as the reverse complement.
CGCTTCGGCTTGACTGAGTACGCGGGTGGATTCTGGAGTATTGTCCTTAACCCCAGCATCATCAATGTCGGGTTCATCGGATTCAGGGGTGGCCGTTCCATAGTAAAAAGCCCGAAAGCCTTCGGCGTAGTCGCAAAAGACAGACCAATAGTCCTGGGGCTTAAAGTTTTGAATCTCTCGCTCGCGTTGACATATGAGATGCAGGGTGGCCGACTGCACCCGCCCCACGCTTTTAGCACCGTTGTTGAGTCGCCAGACCAAAGGCGAGCCTCGGTAGCCCACCAGCTTGTCCAGACAATCCCGGCAGCGACCGGCCGCCACCAGCGCTTCATCAAGGGGGCGCGGGTTGGCGATAGCGGCTTTGACGGCTCGGTCGGTTATTTCGGTGTAGATAACTCGCTGAGCGTTGCGCAACTTCAGCTCGTCGCGAAGATGCCAGGCGATGGTCTCCCCTTCCCGATCCGGGTCGGTGGCGAGAAAGACCTGATCGGCTGAGCGGATGGCGGTTCGCAACCCCGCAATGGTTTGTTTGGCTTGGGAAGAGCGAGGCACATAGCGACAACTGATGCGGTTAGAGCCCAGGTCGAAGCCGAGGGCGTGGTCGCCGTCGTTGGCGAGTTCGCGGATATGTCCGACGCTAGCTTTTACGGTCCATTCGCTACCGAGAATGCCTTTGAGCTTTTTGATTTTTCCAGGCGACTCGACTATGAGAAGTTTCATGGAGGGAAAAAGCAGTCCAACGGGAGAATCAGGGAGACGCCAACACCGTGGAGCTTGTTGATGCCCTCTTTAGAGGATAGAACATCCATACTGTCTCCAACATTAAGAATTAGTGCTATTGAAAGATTCAAGACCCAATACCAAGTAGCCAAGATATCTCGGCATCTAGAGACTTTTAAAGCTCGTGCTGCAAGAAGAGCCGAAGAGGGAATCGGCACCGTGCTCAAACAATGATGGATCGCATCAGAAAATGAATCGAAGATAGTATCCCATAGTTAATGGCAACAATATGTCGTAGTATCATTACTTATAGTCATCATTACAAATTGTTGCCAAACAATCAGTAATTTTGTAAGTAGCTTATTCTTAGCAACTGAAAACACATTAGCCAAACTGATTTTGAGGCTGAAGCTGAGTAGTGCGTTGGGATTGGTAATTGGGGCATTGCATGGCTAGTGCACGGCGAGACAGCTGTGTTTAATATATCTGGACCCAGAATACTCACTTATTAAGTTCTGAGTTCTGGCACTTAGTCGTTAAGTCACAGAACAAAATCAAAATTGTTAGTTAAGCGTAAAACAGCGATGATTAATCGGAAACCGGAACTATGCGATCACTGCGAATTCAATGCTAGGAGCCCTTATCTTGTTTGCGCTCTCCACCCTAGCGGTCTCGCTGACGATAGCTGTTCAGATTTCAAATCTAATCTTGAAGAGGAGAGTTGGGCTCCTCTAGGATTCCGATGGGTCAATGGCGACTTGGAAAGGACGATGACTAACGAAGAGAGACTTGCGCTTCTGAATAACCATCCTCACTTCACCAGCGTATGCCCTCGGTGCGAGAAAGAATGGGAACCCAATACTCACGCAAGTTACGACTGCGATTGCGGATGGGAAGATCACTGGCTTTAGAAAGTGAGTTCACAGGCTTCTAATCATTTGCAAATTGATTCTGAAGCGTATTTTTTGGGGCTTATTCTTCTTATTTAAGATCTCCTTATAGTCTTTTAAATACCCAGCTTCAGTTAATTTCTCAATAGCTCCTTTAAGATGGTTATGATTACGTGTATTGTTTGCACTAAATATACCTAGATTTTTCATTAGGTATCGAACAGATATCTCAAGATATTCACCCTCAATCAGTTTATCCCACTTCATCCTGGAAGCCAGATAGGCAAGAAGCTTTGTAGCGTAGTCATTTTCGTTCTTCTGGCCCTTCCCACGACTCCTCAGTTTATCTGTTGAATAAGCCAAAAGTATTTTATCGGGATCTTCATCTACTGCATCTCTCAGAAAACCTAAAGTCAAGGTATATTGATCTGCCAATTCAAAAGTGTAATCACCAGCTTTTTCAGCATCAAAAGCCCTAGGCTTTCGATCTACCTCATAGGACTCTATTCTTAATAGTGTTTTGATATCGTATCTTGTCCTTGAATTGGAAAGCTGCCTAGCTAATACTAGTTCCATTCTATGGAGAGCCAGAAGGTCTCTATGCAAATTGGAACGAGACTTTGAATTGAAATAGCCACTGCTAGATCGAACATATCCCAGCTTGTCCATCAATTCATTTGACTCAAAGGATACCTTGGGAGAACTCTCTTGCTCGTAAGCCATTTTATAAAGACAAAAAAGCAAAGCTATTTGAGCTGGATTGAGAAAATTGAGCAACGTAACTAGTAGCCTGCGGAAGCGGCCGTCATTAATGCTTTCCAAGCCTTTTTTGAGACCCTTAGTTTTGCAGAGTTCAATATCCAAAGCCTCTATCTGGCTTCTGAGTAACTCAATATCATCTTCTGCAAACTCGGACACCTCTAATCGCCGTGCAGAAACTTCGAACTGAGCACTATGGGAAGAAGGCTCATTCTCAATTCCCATCTGGAGAAAAACACGATCTCCATCTCTAATGAGCTTAGGTCCACCTCTTACAGTCTTGAACGAAGTAGAGGCTTCTGGCAGAACCCTGATTACATCGCCATCTACAGGAAAAATCTCCAGTTGTTCACTCATCCTAAAAGCTCACTTTTCTGGGACCATTCATCACCCGACGCTACAGGGGATTTTTGTTCCCAGGCACTAGAGTTTACAAAACGTAATTGCGGATTTGCCGTCAAGATCGTTTGCGGATTTGCCGTCAAGCTTTCCAAATCGTTTGCGGATTTGTCGTCAAGATCGTTTGCGGATTTGCCGTCAAGCTTTCCAAATCGTTTGCGGATTTGCCGTCAAGATCGTTTGCGGATTTAACGTCAAGCTTTCCAAATCATTTGCGGATTTACCGTCAAATTCATTTGTGGTTTTACCATCAACTTTATATTTTGCTCATAGCAGATGAATTTTCTATTTATCCCTAAAATGACCCTCTTAAGCACGATACAGATATTTTTTAAAATCCAACATTTTTTGATTGATTCAGATCTAGGTAAAATCGTTTGCGGATTTGCCGTCAAGCTTTCCAAATCGTTTGCGGATTTACCGTCAAGATCGTTTGCGGATTTGCCGTCAAGCTTTCCAAATCGTTTGCGGATTTGCCGTCAAGATCGTTTGCGGATTTGCCGTCAAATTCCC
>JBCDHF010000273.1:0-6644 GCA_038750375.1 Cyanobacteria bacterium P01_H01_bin.15 | reverse complement strand
TGTCATTGTAAGTAGAAAGAACCAGTGGGTTTTCACATTTTCGAGATTTCATTCATAAATATTCATGAAATCGTGTATGTATCAAGCTTGTTTGATGTCACCATGTAGTTTGTCTCCTTAGACTTGATGTGGATTTATTACAAATTAGACTAAAGCCACCAGTTTGCTCGCAAAAACCTCTTGCTTTATTAGGCAACTAATCAAATTCTGAAAATAGTTTCGTCCAGCCACCAGGAGTCGTTGGTAATTTTCACCTGCTTTCAGCAGCTCTCATCCGGTTCAAGTGCATAGTGCTGAACCCATCGATAGAAACTGGAATGGTTCACCGCGATCCCTCTTTCGCTGAGTATTTCCGCTAGGTTTTTTCTTGCGGAGAAAGTAGCGACGCTGCCAACGAACATTCTGGAGAACAATATCGGGCGGAAATTGCCTGAACTGATAGCTGTTTTCGGTGGATGCTACTGCCTATCGGAATTACTAGAGCGAATCTGATTCGCGTTTCTCTGCGCCCTCCACTTTGTAATAGGCTATCAATAGAAAGTCGCCGTTCATTTGGCGCTTATTGTTCAAACCAGACTCGCAAAAGAAAAGACCAATAGCAAAGATTATGGCTTGCGCTCAGGAGCCGTGCTCGAAGGACGCTAGTCAAGACGGTGTATCTTGATACAACTGTGACGTTCTGCATACATTTGTTTGATATGATCATTCATCCAACGAATAACTATGATGCCGGCTCTATTCTGCCAAGGTCAATCGAAATAACCTCTCCGGCTTCTTTTTTCAACACTCTGTCAATGACTTACAAGTGTCACGGTATAGCAGTCAACATCATATGTCACATTCAATACCCGGATAATCTTTATATTAAAGATCGAATCACTTATTGTCATCAATTATCAACTAGACTAATATGAACACACAAGCGAAAAATATTGAGCATGAATAGCAGGGATCAGCTCCGCTTGCAGAGCCCAAAAGTTATTTCTCCCACAGATCTTCAGAAAGAAGGTTATAAAATATCATGGATTCAGCCTCTATTATGGTGGTATTTATCGCTGGATTAACGGTGGCAATTACCCTTGTCTGCATTTACACAGCATTTGGTCCAGGCTCTCAGGACCTTGAAGATACGATGATGACTCATGATCACGGTCCTGGTGGACACAGCCATGGTCATAATCATGGTCATAGTCATGCTCACTCACATAATCACAGTCATGATCATGAAACAAGCGATGAATCTTTGTTTGCAAAGAACTACTGATGTTGACCTATTTATCAGATTGAAGAACGCTTGTATTTTGATGTACATAGATCGGGCATTCAACATCACACTTGAATAGATGACACAATCATGATGGACGAACGTATCTGTTTCGGGCATCATGATTGCCTGTCTTTCTTTTGCAAAAAGCTCAGACTGGCTTTTTGTTTGAGCTTGGATGCCATAATCTAGATCAGATGCGGATTCAGTGAGCTACAGATTTCGGATGTATTGTGATGCTGAAATACTAGCTACTGACTCTCCGCAACTGATTGCTCTGCAAGAAAATACGAACAAACATGTATTCCCGACATTTTTATCTAGATGTCGAGTTATCAATGATTTCCCTATTGGCTTGGCTATTGTCTCTAAATGTTTGTGAATGTGTCGTTGGTCCTCTCTGTGAATATTGAGTCGTTGTCTTGTTTCACTCTCTATCGAGTTTTAGTCTAATAAGAAGTTAAAAGCACAACTTCGTTTACCGCAAACAACTTCTAATTTTTTCCTTGAAATTCAATACACTTCCTGCGTGATGGCTGGTGAGTTTCAAGGTGTCATGCTCGCAGCCCGTCCTCTGCGATTTTTGCGATCGCAAACGCGACAGGAACCCCTTGATTACGATCAGCCCCGAGTTAAATAAACACCGAGAATCTGTCAGAATGGGAAGCTGATTAATTTATTCCGAAAAGGGGCGGAGAATTCGGTGGAGTCGCAATATTTAGCTACAGAAATTGAGCCTAAATGGCAGGCAGCTTGGTCCGAGCGGGACCTGTATCGCACAGAAGAAGACACCGACCGTCCCAAATTTTATGTTCTATCCATGTTCCCTTATCCTTCGGGGCGCCTGCACATGGGTCACGCGCGAGTTTATACCATCACAGACGTCGTCGCCCGACTCAAGCGAATGCAGGGATTTCGGGTGCTCAACCCCATGGGATGGGATGCTTTTGGGCTACCGGCTGAAAATGCCGCGATTGAACGGAACGTCCCGCCCGCCAAGTGGACCCTAGAAAATATTGCTCAAATGAAAATCCAGCTCCAGCAGTTGGGGCTTTGTCTGGATTGGGAGCGGGAAATTGCCACCTGTTCGCCTGATTACTATCACTGGACTCAGTGGTTATTTTTAGAGTTTTTTAAAGCGGGCTTAGCCTATCAAAAAGAAGCCGCCGTTAATTGGGATCCCATCGACCAGACTGTACTTGCCAATGAACAGGTAGATAGCGAAGGTCGCGGCTTTCGCTCAGGAGCCCTAGTGGAACGACGCTTGCTCCGGCAGTGGTTTTTGAAAATCACTGATTATGCGGAGCAGTTGCTAGCCGACCTTGATCAACTCGACGGTTGGCCGGAGCGAGTCAAAACGATGCAAGCCAATTGGATTGGCAAATCCACCGGGGCTTATCTTGAATTTCCCATCGTGGGACAGGATGAAAAAATTGGCGTCTTCACGACCCGACCCGATACTGTTTACGGGGTAACCTATGTCGTCTTAGCGCCCGAACATCCTTTAACCCCCAAAGTTACCTCCCCTGAGCAGCAAGCCACCGTTGACGCATTTATAAAAGAAGTCTCTCAGCAAAGCGAGATCGAACGGACTGCCGAAGATAAACCCAAGCGCGGTGTCTCCACAGGAGGCAAAGTCATTAATCCTTTCAATGGCGAAGAAGTCCCGATTTTGATTGCTGATTATGTTCTATACGAATACGGCACGGGTGCGGTGATGGGCGTTCCCGCTCATGACCAGCGAGATTTTGTCTTTGCTACCGCCTACGAGCTACCCATTAAGCGAGTCATTGCCCCCGCAAATGGCGAACTGGAATCGCTCACTCAGGCTTTTACCGACGCCGGAGTTTTGATGAATAGCGATCGCTTTGATGGCACCGATTCCGTCACCGCTAAAGCGAGCATTGTAGAATATGCCGAAGAGAAAGGATACGGCAAGGCTCGCATTCAATATCGGTTGCGAGATTGGCTCATTTCCCGACAGCGCTACTGGGGCTGTCCCATTCCGGTTGTCCACTGCCCGAGCTGCGGCACCGTGCCCGTTCCCGACTCAGACCTACCGATCAAATTACCTGAAGACGTTGAATTTACCGGTCGGGGTGGCTCTCCGTTAGTGCAAGATGAAGCGTGGCTTAATGTCCCCTGCCCGAGTTGTGGCGAACCGGCAAAGCGAGAAACCGACACCATGGATACCTTCATCGATTCGTCCTGGTACTTTTTGCGCTATACCGACGCAAAAAACCCCAACGAAGCGTTTGCTAAGAGCAAAGTCAATAGCTGGATGCCAGTAGATCAATACATTGGTGGTATTGAGCACGCGATTCTGCACCTCCTCTACTCCCGTTTCTTTACGAAGGTTATCCGCGATCGCGGATTGATTGAAGCGAGTGAACCGTTCAAGCGGTTGCTAACTCAGGGCATGGTCCAGGCAATGAGTTACAAGAACCCAACCACGGGCAAATATATTCCTCCAGCACAGGTTGATCCCTCTAATCCCACCGACCCCGACACGGGCGAAGCGTTGGAAAGCGTTTATGAAAAAATGTCCAAGTCGAAATACAACGGCGTGGAGCCAGAGACGGTTCTCAAAAAATATGGCGCTGATACCGCCCGGATGTTTGTGCTCTTCAAAGCGCCCCCCGAAAAAGACTTGGAATGGGATGATGCGGATGTTGAAGGTCAATTCCGATTTTTAAATCGAGTCTGGCGCTTAGTGCAAAACTACCTAAGCACTGTTGCGATTGTCGCTGAAGCGTCAGGCAGTCTAAGCAAGCCAGAAAAAGACCTACGACGAGCTGTACATACTGCGATTAAAGAGATCACAGAAGATCTGTCTGGAGACTATCAGTTTAATACGGCTGTCTCAGAGTTGATGAAGTTGAACAATGCGCTTAATGATGCGAATTGTATTGAGTCTCCGGTCTATCGCGAGGGGGTTGAGACCCTATTAAAACTACTGGCGCCCTTTGCGCCCCACATCGCAGAAGAGTTATGGCAGGGACTCAATCCGGGGGATTCTGTTCACGTTCAAACTTGGCCGCAGTTGGACGAGTCTGCGTTGGAAGTCGATGAAATCACCTTGGTCATTCAGATCATGGGCAAGACGCGAGGAACGATTCTCGTCCCAGCTGGTGCAGATAAAGCGATGCTTGAGCAACTAGCGCGAGAGTCTGAAATTGCAGCGCGGTATATCGGGGATAAAGAAATCCGAAAGGTCATTGTTGTGCCCGGAAAACTCGTCAATTTCGTCATTGCCAAATAGTGAAGCAATCGTCGCAGTGACAGCCTATCTGCCAGACTGTTCCACGTAATTTATTGATGACTCAGATACGACACTCTGGCGTTTCAGTGCCGCTCATAGTGCCTTTCTGATAGCAAATCAAGGTAAGCTTAGAAAATTGAATAAGGTATTGGGGCTATGCGATTTCTACTGGCGTTGGCATTTATGTTTTGTGTGAGCATGGGTTTTGCCGTTCAACCCGTGGAAGCTCTCACCCAAATTAAATTGACAAATGTTGACTACACGACCTGCCCCGAAGAGTTAGCATCGGGTAACGTGACCAGCGGCGGCAGTAGCCTCCCTGCTAGCTGCTATATCGTTTTCGGTAAAGCGAAAAACCCCAGCGGCAAGTCGGTTTACGATGCGGATGTTTATGGGCGCGTTTATGACGCCAACAATAACCCGGTCATGCAGAATCGCACCCGAGTCGGGAATATCGCCGAAGTGCCCCCGGGAGTGAGCGATTTTGAAATCCGGATTACGGTCCCTTCAAATCAGCCGACCCCGTTGAAGTTGGAGCAGTTCAAGGCGTCTGGTTTTACCGGTAAGGTTCGGCGATATTAAGCTTAATTGCTGAGCAAAGTGCAGCAGAGCTTTGACATTAAAGCCCTGTCAAGGCACTGCCTACAAACTGCAGCAAGAAGATTGCCAGGATGGGAGAAATATCAATGCCGCCTAACGGGGGAATCACTGAACGGAAGAGATTTAAATAGGGATCGGTCAGCGGTCCCACCAGACCCATTACGCTCATTGCCCAATCCTGGGATTGAAACCAGCTCAAAAGCACCCGAATAATAATCAGTAACAGGTAGATATTGATCAAGTTGGCTAGCGTATCGGCTAGAAAAGAAACTTCCATATACATGAATAGCGGTCAGGAAACGATAGTTCCAATCATCTTAGCCTGAACTTTTCAATCCAGTTTCTACTTGCCATAAGCCGTCATGATTTGGCGCACAACGGTCCAAGCAGAATAGCTGACACCAGCAGTCCCCTCACCAGGATGAGTGGAGTCGCCAGTTAGCCAAAGATTGGGAATCGGCGATCGCGTAGGAATGCCAAACGGTCCAAAAGTAGACAGGCGCTGTCCCACGCCCCCGACAATACCGCGATCGCGGGCAGTGTAATGGGCAAAGGTCCGAGGCGTAGCCGCTTCAGTATGGAGAATCGTGTCCGAATTTAAAGTGAAGTAGGAGTTCAGTTTTGCGATCGCAGAATCGGTATAGAACTGCTTACGCTCCTGGTAGCCAGTTTCATCACACAGCCACCAGTTCTCGACATCGGTAAAGGAGGAGGCAATGAGGGTAGCGTGTCCGTCCGGTGCGCGGCCGTCTCCGGGTTTACTGACGGAGACAAACAGAGAATTATTTTCACCGATAGGACCTTCGGGATTGTAGAGAAATTGCAGATGCGGGGGACAGTCGTCAGGAAGCGCGTCCCGCTTGACGCCTAAATAAATCACAAATGCGCCGGATGCTTCGGGTAGCTGTTTATCCATGCGGCGACGGTACAGGTCCAAGGTTAAACCTTGCCAAGGATGCGTCCCCTCTGCGGTAGTCAATAACTGGCCCAGATTAGGCGCAGTCAGATTGGTAATGACAATCTCTCCGGGTTCAAAGTGGGTCGCTTTTGTTTTGAGATTATGAACCTGGAGACCGGTCGCGGAACCATTTTCGGTCGTAATCGCTTCTACCCGATGGCGAGTCTGCAGCGTCCCGCCATGTTCACGAAGAGAGTCGGTTAAGCGATCGCTTAAGACCTGCATACTGCCTTGCAAGTGAAAGAGCCCTTGCGGTTCCTGAGATACCGCCAACGCCGTCGCCGCATAGAGTAGTGCCGTTTCATCAGCCCCGACTTGAGAATAGAGCTTGAGTTGAAGATCCAGAAATCGCCGTAGCCGTTCGTCCTGTCCCACACCACAAAGTTTGAGCGCATCGGCCACCGTCATCAGCGCAAAGGGGACGGTAACTAAAGTATCTGGACGCAAAGCGGTGAGGAGCTGAAAAATATCCCAAGGCGTTCGGGGCGGCAACACCGGATCGCGACTCTGAAACCGCCAGCTTGCGTCAAACAAAGTTTGCAATAAACCCCAAAACCGTT
>JBCDHF010000272.1:0-6648 GCA_038750375.1 Cyanobacteria bacterium P01_H01_bin.15 | reverse complement strand
CTTATTCACAATCCTTAAAGTATCTACAGCAAATATTACTAAAAGCTTTTAATTGACACAGCATAAATTGTAAGTTTAAAAAATAGCTCTCGACTGACCAGCAACTCAGATTTATATCATATTTATCTCGCATTTCAATTAATTTCACTTATAAATCAAATGCATAGCTTAATCAAACTTGTCAAATTTAAAATTCCTCCTGTTTCACAGCGTTTTTCACTTGCAGGCGTCAGAAATGATTTTTGTCCAGCTCAAGCTCTATCTAATACAGGCTGCCAGCTCTGGGAGCAGGCACGGGAAAAATGGCATCGGTCACTTCAGTCGTGGTTCTCTAAACGCCGTCTCCAGCAAGCCAATCAATTACAGGCCGCGGGTCTGCAATGCTACCGTCAAGGGCGATTTCAGCAAGCAGTCCAAAAATTCGACAAATCCCTGCGTTTAAATCCTGGATTCGACCAGGCTTACAATAATCGGGCTAATTGCCATGCCGCGCTTGGCGAATGGGCTGAAGCCATTAGTGACTACGAAGAGGCGCTTAATTACAACCCGACTAATTTACCAGCTCGCATTAATCAGGGCATTGCCCTACGAGAGCTGGGGTTGCTGGATTCAGCCATTGAAAACTTTGATACAGCGCTCTTTTTTGGTCGACGCTGGCGGGCTCAAACCCATGCTGCGCGGGGTAGAACCTATCATTTACGTGGCGATTGGAATTGCGCAATGGCAGATTATCAGCGCGCACTAACCCTGTTGACCAATCAAGAAATTTCATTAGAAAAACAAGTCAAACTCTGGATTAGTCAACTGCTACCGGCACAGGGCTAACAGTCCCCGTGAAAAAATCTTCTGGGAGTAACGATGCAGTTCTTCATCTAGTTGAAAAAAATCGATCAAACTGGAGCTATTCACTTGTGGAAGTTTTGGTTTCTGTACTTTCGGTCAGAAAAATTCGGTAGCGGTGGGGATCCGCCCGATAGCTATAAGCTTTGCGGGCCTTATCAGCCTGTTGAGGATCAAAGTTGCGGCTAAAGTTTCCGTACAGCCAATTCAAGCGGTCTTCTGCTTCTTTAACTTCGGTTTGGATTTCACCAATTTTCTGCTGCTGGACGTCTCGGAAAGGAAGCAGTTTAGTCAGAGCGGTGATCGCAGCAGCGGCGATGAGGACATTAACAGATAGCTTTAGCAGAATTTCTAGCAGCAAACTGCGTTGCACCTCGACTGAAACCTGCGGTTGGTTGCGTTGCCGCTTGATTCGTCGTGGCGATTGACTTAGGGGCTCAAGGGTCGGTTGGGGTAGCGACATTGGGGCGGCTCTCGACAGACATTGAAAGGGTATCCGAAACTAATTCATAAGACGTAAGGGTTCGAGGCAATGTTGCGATCATAAAGATGTGCTCTTAATGATTGAAATCAGCTTTGGGGGGGAACGCCCTAATAATGGGTGGCGATTGAATGGACATTTTCTAAGCGGCCCAACCATTCACAAACAAAAAACGCTAGCAAAAGACGCCAGCGCAAGGTCGAATATTTTAGCCAGGAAACCATTCCAGCCAAAATCATCGAATTTTTTATTTGTATAGTTCAGCTCCCAAGCGGAAAGCCAATAAACCGGGCACAAGGGCGACAAATAAGGCGATTAAAACTTGAAAATCTGAAATCATGACATCAGGGTCTCCAAAAACATATGCTTACTCTCTAATGTGCGGCAAGATTGGGAGCCGACGAAACATCTCTTTACAAGACGACATAATTACCTTGGCAACTTTAGAGAAACTCTTGGCGGCCGGAGATGTATAGCGAACGTTAAGCTAGCAAACAAATGCTTTGATTGGTTTCCACTCCTGACCTATGCTCGAAACATTCCGGCACTCCTTCGATCTCACCCCGCAAAGTCTGCTGATTTTGCTGGTTTTGATCGGTTTGGAAGCGGTTTTATCCGCCGATAATGCGATTGCGTTGGCGGCCATTGCCCAAGGCATGTCTGATCGCAAGATGCAGAGTTATGCCCTGAATATTGGTCTCATGCTGGCGTATGTGTTTCGGCTGACGCTTATTTTCGGAGCGACTTGGGTGATTCAGTTTTGGCAATTTGAGCTGCTGGGAGCGGCTTACTTGCTCTGGTTGGTGCTGAATTATTTTTTATCTTCCGAGGAAGCCAAACAAAACCATCATGGGCTGTCGTTCAATTCGCTCTGGCAAGCGATTCCGGTCATCGCATTGACGGATGTAGCGTTTTCTCTTGATAGCGTGACCGCTGCGATCGCAGTGACAGATAATCGCGTCTTAGTCATTGTGGGGGGAACACTCGGAATTATTACCCTCCGATTTCTAGCTGGTTTGTTTATCAAGTGGTTGGAAATCTATACTCATTTGGAAGACGCCGGTTTTATTACCGTGGGCTTGGTAGGAATTCGCTTGCTGTTTCGAGTGGTTAATCCAGCCTGGAATTTTCCAGAATGGATGATGACTTTATTGGTTTTGGGCATTTTTATTTGGGGCTTTTCAGAACAGATTGCGAAATCTCCAGAAGCCGAGAGCGTTGAGCCGTCAGGCAGTCAGGAGAATTCGGAAGAAGCCGTCGTCAAGTAGTTAAACGATGTTCCTCAGGACAGTCCAGAGTCCAAATAGTGCCATATACCTGGAATGCGCTGAGATTTAATTCATTCAACCAATCGCGCGGTTAGTTAGCAGCGGGATGCACACTCCAGACTCGGATACGGATTTAGACAAAACACCAGATTCTACATCGGACTCTAGCCTGGTGGCAGATTCGGCTCCAACGTTACTAGCACAACCTATTCGCGCGTCCGCCCCAACTCGTACCGCCCCTCAACAACCGTGGGTAGATTTATCTGGACCCATCCCTCTCTGGATTTGTTTGGGGCTTATGGGTGTCGGGTTAGCATTTCACCTGCCATGGTTGGGGATTCCGGCCATGTTAGTAGCGCTACTTTTAGGTCTGCGCTTAGTGCTACCAGGGGTTCAAGAATGGTTGCGACGGTTTTTAACGCCTCAAGAACGGCGGCAGTTACTGGGCACTCTAGGGCTCTTGCTCGCGATCGCGGGCTTGCTCGAATATTTAGAGTTTTACGAACGGGCTCAAACGTGGTTAGCAAGCTTTAAATATGACGAATTTGGCTCCTGGGCAGAATGGTTTGGTGCGTTCGGGCAAATTGCGATCGCAGTGTTGGCGGTCTATGTGGCGTGGCAACAATATGTGATTTCGCGAGATCTGACGATTAAGCAGAATTTGATCACGCAGCAGCAGACAATTGATGCTTACTTTCAGGGCATCTCAGAGCTAGCACTAAATGACGAAGGACTGCTAGAAGATTGGCCGCAAGAACGGGCGATCGCAGCGGGACGAACAGCTGCTCTTTTGGGCAGTGTGGATGCATCGGGACGGGCAAAGATTTTAAGGTTTTTGTCGCGATCCCGATTGCTAACACCACTAAAACGAGATGCCCACTTAGGACGACCGATTTTAGACGGGTTAGGCGGCTACGCGGAAGATCGTGCATTTGGTCTACGGGTAATTGATCTAGGAGTGATGTTGGCAAATGGAGATCTGCGAGGTCAGGATTTGCGCTGGACGGACTTGAGCGAAGCCAACATGGTGCGAGCAGATTTACGTCGAGCAGATTTAGTCAAAGCTAACCTCAGTCGGACCATTCTCTTTGCCGCCAAACTGAGTGAAGCAGATTTTAAAAGTACCCGCTTATTTTACGGACTAGTGACCTCAGCCAGTCCTCGTGATCGCAATGCGGCTCCTAATTTTGAGACCGGTGCACATACAGGAGCCGTGGTGGAAAATGCCGATCTAACCCTGGCGCGCAGGCTCGATGACGATCAGCGGTACTATCTCTGTGCTTGGGGCGGAGAGCAGACCCGACAGACCATTCCGGGGGGGTGTGGAGATATTCCCAATAAATTATTGGAGCGACAGTAGCCAGTTACGGCAAGCGTATGACTCTGTGCCAGATCGCTTAGGACACTTCTGATTTTGGGTGGCCTAATTCTAGAGAGTTCTAGTATGCAGTCCCCCCTTAGGGAGGTGGAGGCTGCAGATACGAATCGTCCGGGGGGTAGACTCCTGACGATGTCCAAAAAAGTTGACTTGATAGTCGGTAATCTTGACGCCTGTTTCTGCTTCAACTGCTTTCAGAATGGCGTCAGGGAGGGTGACTTGCACATCAAGGAGTGCTGAGTGTTTAAACAATTGACGTGACCACTTCCACTTTATCGAATCAGCTCAAAGGACTCGGTGATATATGAAGATGCCAAATGAGGTAACGAATATGCTCAATTATTAACGGCGGCGGGAATTCCTGACTGAATTGACGATAAAGACTGGTCCACAGGTTTAGACATCAGCAAACTCTGAGTTTCAAACCCGCTGGTAGCGTACAAATTCAACGCGGCCTGGTTTTGGCTAAATGTTTGTAGACTAATTCGATTGAAGCCTTTGCGAGCAGCCCATACTTCCGCTTGGCTCAATAAATATTTGGCAAGACCAAGCTGACGATGGCTAGGAGAAACATAGAGCCAAAAAATATGAGCAGTGCGATCACTAGTCGCTTGATCAATCGCACTGCCAACCCAAATCCCGGCAACAGCGACCGGAGTAGGATCGGTAGCATCTATCCACCAAGTGGGCGTTTCTCCCGAAAAGTAATGCCCAAGCGTGTGGCTGAGATGACTAAAATCTGGCTGTTCTGGGAAGAGTTCCTCGTAGGTCGCGACTAAAAACTTAAATAATAAGGCGCGATCACAACGCTCTCCCCGGCGCAACTGATAGCCCTCAGGCAGAGGTAACTTATCCAAAATAAATGCCTACAACCGCTGGAGGTGCCACGTCTTCGGTAATCGGAGCGGGGGCAGCCATATCATTGGGCAAAAAGTTTCGAGCGCTGACTGCAATGAGTGCGATCACAAAGACCAGCACAATGAGGAAGGGGCTGACGACTTGTTTCAGAAAGTTCATAAAATCAATAGGATGCGAGAGTTCAATCAGGTCAATAGTTCACACAACGCGGCAGAACCCGATCAGCGAGGGATCACTCTTTAAACAGCTCGATCGTATCAAAAATTATTCATTCATCTACGGGATCAAAGTTACCGCCCAAACAAAAATGTCATCACCCTAAATTTTTGACGGCCTAATTTTTTCTACGTGATCGCAAAATACCAAAAGTAACTAAACCGAGACCGATTAACCCGAAAGGTTCAGGAGTCGTTTTCACACTTAACAAATTAATTCCCGAAGCGAGGCCGGGTAGATCACTGAAGAAATCAATCCGCGCAATCTCAGCCACATCACTTTCCACGCCTAAAAAGACCGCCGAATTGTCTAGCGCAATAGAGGAAGTGGCGTCATCAACCGAGAAAGAGGCCAGCAGCATTCCATCGATATCAAAAGCCTCGATCGTGGCAGTATAGGGCGTCAGCGCATCATCCACGGCAAATTGTGCGCCCGCAGCTAACACTGGCTCATCAAACAAAATACTGATGGGGTTATCGTTACCTGGTGACGGAAACGCACCCGGGGTGAGTCCCGTAAATAAGATGTAGTCACCCGGCGCAAAGTTGGTGGGAACATTAGCGGGAGGAGCCCCTGCAGTGGTTTGAAAAATAAAGGGCGGGGTCACACCGGTATCCGGTCCTGGCCCGTCCAGATCAAAATCAATGCCGTCGGAAGAGATATCCACCGTTAGATCTAAGCCGCGTTCAGTGGTTGCCGGAAATCCGTCATTGGGCAGTAGCGACAACGAGGGTCCCGGACCGGTTGGAGGACCCGGATTAAATAAATCGACCCAATCAAGTTGATCGTTGGCGTTGAGATCTATGCGATTACTCACAAAGCTCGCGGCTTCCACGGCCGCAGTCCCGGTAGCTAAAATCGCAACGTTAGTCACCAGACCCGTTAGCAAGCGTTGGTTAGAGAAAATTCCCATGGTTAGGCTCCTTGATCAAAGGGAGAAGTCAATAAATTGGTCGGAGAACAATGTATTTGAGAAGTTAGATTTATCATCATCAATGTTGAACATTGTCCGCACTGACTCATTCAAGCAAGGCAATTGGAAATAGCCACCAAAAATTTGCAAAGCTTCAAGCTGGGTAATCTGAAGCAGCTTATCGATAAAAGAAAATTCGTAGTTTGTGATCTCGCAATCGAAAATTCGGAACTTCCGATCACGTAGGGGATTTCTGAATAAATAGACAGAGCCAGGCTCAAGGCTGGAATCGTCAATGAATCATTGCGGCTTCCCTGAATACGACCAAGGACTCCGAGCAAACCTCATCCTTCTGAAAAAACAAACATAACCGATTGAGCCAGCAGCAAAATTCTGTCGAAAAGCCAACGTTGGGACCACTAGTTAACCCAAAGAGACCGGTTACCGAAAAAGCAGTCCTAGCTTGAAGATGAACACGGTTAGCAAATCCCAAAACACGAGATCATTCCGGAATTAAACTAGGCACCCACCATGAACAAGTCACAATTAATCGACAAAATCTCAGATGATTCCAATATTTCTAAAACTGAGGCGGAGCGTGCGGTTGATGCATTTATGACGGCAGTCAGCGACGCTTTAACAGCCGGTGATACGGTGAGTTTGCGGGGGTTTGGGACGTTTGCGGTTCAAGCAG
>JBCDHF010000271.1:0-6656 GCA_038750375.1 Cyanobacteria bacterium P01_H01_bin.15 | reverse complement strand
TGATGAACGGTTTGAAAATGCGTCAGTCGAATTCAACGACGAAACATTGTCTCCTACGTACCGCTTGCTGTGGGGCATTCCGGGACGCTCTAATGCACTCAAAATTGCTCAGCGACTTGGGCTAAACACAGACATTATCGACGCTGCCGAAACCCAGGTCGGGGGGTTAACAGCTGACGTGAACGTGGTCATTGCGGGGTTAGAAGCCCAACGGCGGGAGCAAGAAGCCAAGTCGGCTGCCGCGCAAAAGCTACTAGTACAAACGGAGCAGTTTTACCAAGAGGTCTCTAATAAGGCGGCGTCACTACAAGCCCGAGAACAGGATCTTAAGCGCATCCAAGAGCAAGAAATTCAATCTGCGATCACAGATGCCAAAGCCGAGATCGCCAAAACAATTCGGAACTTACAGCGGGGGGGAACCGCTCAAGAAGCCAAAAAAGCGACCGATAAAATTTCTGCGATCGCAGAGGAGAATTTGCCGAAAGCAAAACCGAAACCGTTGCCGCCGGGGTATCAGCCGCAAGTGGGTGAGCGGATTCGCATTCCCAGTTTGGGTCAGACGGCAGAAGTGCTGGCACCGCCCGATGAGAATCGTAAATTATCGGTTCGGTTTGGGATTATGAAAATGCTGGTGGATTTAGATGAGATTGAATCCTTGGATGGCAAAAAAGTTGAGCCACCTCCCAAGCCTCAGTCGAAAATTGCCCCACCGCCACCCAAGAAAGAGTCGGCGTTGATTCGCACTTCTCGTAATACGGTTGATATTCGCGGGTCACGGGTTGCTGATGCTGAAATGATAGTTAATAATGCGATCGCGTCGGCGATTGAATTGGGTTCTCTGTGGGTTATTCACGGCAAAGGAACTGGCAAGCTAAGAGACGGTGTACAAAACTATTTACGTCAGCATCCTTTGGTCAAGCGGTATGAGTTGGCTCCGCAGAAAGAGGGGGGGTCGGGTGTAACCATTGCATTTCTAAACTAGAGCGACTCAATACAGGACAAAAAACTGGAAATCAAGAGCAGAAAAGGGTTTTACTAGAATTTCCAGACATCAAATGAAACCCATGTGCATCAGATTACTCTCATCCGTGAGACTTTACAGCCACATCTGGGCTAGCATGGTGCACGTCTCACCTTCATTTCCCTCTTCTTGGTTGCCCTGTTCTGGGTCAAAACGGTTAATTTAGCAGAACTCGCCACCAGTAGTTTTGGGGACCCTGTGGCGATAGAGAGGCATAAAGGGCACAAAGCTCGGGTTATACCAGAATTGCGAATCTGAATCGCCTCAGTAACTCCGAGAACCACTATCACTTTCGCCAGATCGCTTAGGAACTTCTGATTTTGAGTTGACCAACTCTAGAGCGTTCTGGCGCGCAGCCTCCATCGTACGAAGGCAGCGAATGCCATAACATCCAATGCAAACTACTCTACATTCAGGCAATTTTCGTCTGAGGACATTCTCCAGAGTGTTCGCCGATATCTTCGTGGCAATCTCAGCTATCAAAATGGTTCAACAATGCTCCCCGAAAGGGGAATTGAGGTGAATCACGCCGGAATAAGCCCAACCGCATTAAACATCCCTGCACAGTTCTAAACTCAACTACTCAGCAGGCTCGTACAACACCACATTTTCTTGCTCATTAGGATCATTCCGCGAAACCAGCGCCAGCGCAGTCTCCTCAGAACTTAAATTTTGAGGCTGATGGGGAACTCCCGGCGGAATATAAATAAAATCCCCGGCTTCATTGATCACCGACTTTTTCAATCCTTTTCCATATAGCGTCTTCACCCGTCCCTTCAACAAATAAACAGCCGTCTCATAATCTCGATGAAAATGAGCTTTCGCCGCACCGCCAGCCGGAATTACAACCAAATTCATCGAAATCCCTTGTGCTCCAGTAGTTGCGCCAGAAATGCCAACAAAATTCGGCAGTTTCTGTTTACTCAATACCTCTGACTCAGGGCGGATTGTAACAATGTCACCGTCAACGATTTCATCCGCAACAATATCGCCGTCGACAATTTCACCGGCCACGAGCACTTCTGACTTAACCGGCTTAGGCAACGGATGAGCTTGCGAGACTCGAACTATTCGACTCCCTGAAACAATCAATAACCCAACCGCTCCAGCAAGCCCAATAGAGCGTAGTATAGTACATGAACCCATGAGCACTTAACCTCCTGCGCTCCTATAACTTTCGCCAGATCGTTTAGGACATCTATGATATTGATTTTCCTAATTAAAAGCGTTCAGGCTCGCAGCCACCCCTTTAATAAGGTGGCGACTGCGGTAACTCACTAAGCTTCAGTTACTTCGGATTCTACGGCTGTGTCTTCATCTACCGCCTCCGATTCAGCCGATTCTTCTGCCGGAGAAACTGCTGAGGCTGTCGAATCACCAGTTTCCTCTCCGCCATTCTCGCTCACAGCATCAGCGTCAGCATCCTCCTCCTCATTAAGGTCTTCAGCCCCTTCTTGAGGTGGCGGAATCAAAGCTACAGCGGCAATGGCATCTTCATCATCGAGACGCTGCACTCGCACTCCGGTTGCCATTCGTGACTGCAGAGAAATGTCTTTCACTGCCTGGCGGATAATAATGCCGCGATTGGTAATCACCATCATCTCGTCATCTTCTTGCACCAACCGGATCGCCACTAAGCGATCACTTTCAGACCGAAACTTTATGGCTTTGATCCCCATTCCTGCACGATTTTGGAGCCGGAACTGATCCAATGGAACCCGTTTGCCGTAACCTTCTGCCGTGACCGCAAGAACCCATGGCGCACCTTTGCCATCATCCGCCTCCACGGCGGCGTCTTCAACCCCAGCATCATCATCTATGTCCTCAGTATCTTCAGCGGTTGTTGCATCCAATCCTGCCGAAATTTCGCTAGGAATCACAGTCAAGCTCATCACTTCATCTTGGTCCCTCAACTTCATGGACCGCACGCCCCGGGTTGCCCGACCCAACGGTCGCAATTGCTGATGATCTACCGGGAAATGAATAGACATTCCTAACAAAGAGCCAATCATGGCGCTGTCTGTTTGGCGGCAGAGACGCACCCAGCGCAACTGATCACCTTCTTGCAGAGAAATCGCAATCAATCCATTAGTTCGGATGTTGGCAAAAGCAGATAGTGTCGTCTTCTTAATAAATCCTTGCTGGGTCAACATCAACAAGTATTCGTCATCGGTAAACTCGCTGACCGGAACCATCGAAGTGATTTTTTCCTCTCGAGAAATTGGCAGTAACTGCACCACCGGAATTCCTCGTGCCGTACGCGATCCCATCGGAATCCGATACGCCTGAACGCGGTATACAACCCCTCGATCTGTAAAAAACAGGATACTATCATGGTCACAACAGGCGAGAAAATGCTCTACCATATCGTCGTCTTTAATGCGCGCCCCCGCCTTACCTCGGGTATTACGATTCTGTGCATCAAAGGCACTGACCGGCATCCGCTTGATGTAGCCCTGCTCCGTCAACAAAATAATGGCTTGTTCATTGGCGATTAGATCTGTCGCATCTAAATCTCCTTCCGCCGCCACAATTTCGGTGCGGCGAGGCGTTGCAAATTTAGTTTTGACTTGCAGCACCTCTTCACGAATGATATTGTCCACCCGCTCGCGCCGAGCCAAGATGTCTTCATAATCAAGAATTTGACGCTGCAGGTCTTGATGCTCCGCTTCAATCTTTTCCGCTTCTAAAGCCGTTAACCGTCGCAACTGCATCTGCAAAATTGCGTCTGCTTGGGCCTCCGATAATCCAAACTGCTCGATTAGCTCGGCTTTGGCTGTTGCCGTATCAGCCGCCCCCCGAATCAAGGCAATCACCCCATCCAAATTCCCCAAAGCCGTCAACAAGCCTTGCAACAAATGATCCCGTTCCTGGGCCTTGCGAAGATGATACCGAGTCCGACGAATAATGGTTTCAATCCGAAATTCCAAAAAGTTCGTCAAGAAGTCTTTTAACCCCAACGTCTGTGGGTCGTTCCCCACCAACGCCAACATGTTTGCACCAAAATTTGTTTGTAGTGGCGTATGTTTATAGAGATTATTTAACACCACTCTCGGATAGGCATCTCGCTTGAGTTCAATGACGATCCGCATGCCATCGCGATCGCTCTCGTCACGAATATCGGAAATTCCTTCCATGCGCTTTTCATTGACCATCTCAGCAATGCGCTCAATGAGGGAAGCTTTGTTAGTTTGGAAGGGCAACTGGGTGACAATAATGGCTTCTCGATCTGCTCGACCGGGGGCTTCAATGGTTTCGACCTCAGCTACCCCACGCATCGTTATTGAGCCACGACCGCATAGGTACGCCTCCCGGATTCCATCCCGACCTAAAATTTGTCCGCCGGTAGGAAAATCCGGACCAGGGATAAACCGCATTAAGTCTTGGCTGCTGAGTTCAGGATTCTCGATCAGTGCCACGACCCCATCAATCAGCTCACCCAAATTATGGGGGGGAATATTAGTCGCCATCCCGACCGCAATACCAGATGAGCCGTTAAGCAGAAGCTGAGGAATCCGCGTGGGCAAGACAATGGGCTCTTGCTGCGATCCATCAAAATTATCGGCAAAATCAACCGTATCTGCTTCAATATCTTGGATTAATGCATCAACAGTTAACGCTCGAAGCCGAGACTCCGTGTAACGCATTGCCGCTGGCGGATCGTTATCAACGGAGCCAAAATTCCCATGACCCTCAATCAACGGATCTCGCATGGAAAAATCTTGTGCCATCCGCACCAATGCGTCGTACACAGCCGTGTCACCGTGGGGATGATATTTACCGAGTACTTCTCCGACCACCCGAGCACATTTCCGGAATGGTCGATCGTGAGTCAAACCTAATTCGTACATTGCGTACAAAATCCGGCGGTGAACTGGCTTTAACCCATCTCTTGCATCGGGAAGGGCACGTCCCACAATCACGCTCATTGCGTATTCAAGATATGAGCGGGACATTTCGTTGCTCAGATCTGTCGGAATAATCCGATCCGCAGAAAAGGTCATAGGCTTGCTAAATTCCTGTCGTTCACGAGCTAAATTGGGTCTTTTTGTGACCGTTTAATTCGCGCTTCTAACGAGCATTAAATAAATGGCACAACCCATCAATTTTATCACAGGGAATAAGGTGACCTTATTAATGGATTCTTAGGCTAAACCTACAGAATTTTATTTTTTTGTCATGCTTTTTAAGAAGCTTTAATTTTGTTTGCGATCGCATTTTTTTACTTTTCAAACAGTAAGGATTAGATCCGACGTAAAAAGGCTTATTTTGGCAGAAATAAGCCTTCATAAAGATTCTTGAGTAAACAATTATAAAATGAGATTTCCGCTCAAAAAACCAGAATTTTTTTTGAAGTTCATGAGAAAAAAGTTCCCCGCTCGACTAAATATAAAATGCAATAATTCTTGACAACCAGTGAGTTGCTTATCGAGGCAAATTAACTCAAACTCAAACGGTAAATTTAAACTCGATTTTCTATCGTTTACACCACTAATCCAGTCCGTAGCGCACGCACTGCTGCCTGCGTGCGATCACTGGCCCGTAATTTGCCCAAAATATTGCGCACATGGGTCTTAACCGTCCCGATAGTAATGAAAAGCTCATTAGCAATTTGGGAATTACTACGACCCTCAACAATTAAACTCAAAACCTCCAATTCCCGATCCGTTAACGGGGGTAGATCGGGATTGAGCTGAACGCCTGCAAATTGGGAAGAAAATTGATAAGTCTCAGCTCTACGCGCATATTTCAGGAGTTTCCCCGCGATCGCGGGATCAATCCAGGTTTGCCCCTGCGAGGTAATTTGGATCGCCTGTAATAACGCGTGCATTTTGATGGGTTTCAAGCTGTAGGAATCAATTCCGGCAGAAAATGCCGACAATACATCCGCTTCATCATTGCGGTGGGTCAATAGCAATAATTTTGTGTTGATATGCTGGTACGCCGTTTTCCAGCAGAGGATAAACTGATTGCCATCCATGTCTGGCAGCTCTGTATCAACGACAGCCACATCGGGTTTCTGGGCAAGCATCAACTGCAATGCCCGGTGAGCTGTCTCTGCCGACCCCAGCACTTCTAGACGATTTTGTTTCATAAGACTAGACGTCAAACGAACACGTGATTCATCATGATGATCAACAACAACAACACGGATCTTTTTCATAGCTCTCAATTGTGCTGAACCAAGGCGCAAGGACAACAAAAATCATTTCCCCCCAGTGTTTCAGAACAAAGTGAGCTGTAGCTAAGCCAAAACTAACAATCTACTGAAGTCTAAATAGGACGTTGTGATAGCAGCCACCACCGTCATAAGAGGACGGCTGCATGCCAGAACGCGTTTGGATTAAACGACTCAAAATTAGAAGTGTCCTAAGTGATCTGGCGAAGGCGATAAATGCCCGTTCCCTCTCATGTCTAGTCAATGGTTAAAGCTAGTTTCCCGATAACTCGACCCGCTTCCAGGGTTTGATGAGCTTGAGCTACATGAGCCAGCGGAAATGTCCGCCCAAGATGAATTTTCAATTTGCCTTGATCAATCCACTTGGCGCATTGGCGTAGAATCTGCGCCTGATGTTTTTGTGAACTCACCAAGTTTTGCAGCATCGGAGTTAGCATCAGCTCCAAAGACACCCGC
>JBCDHF010000270.1:0-6660 GCA_038750375.1 Cyanobacteria bacterium P01_H01_bin.15 | reverse complement strand
GCTTGTTTACCCACTTGGTATGCTTCTAACTAAGAAACCTCCTGATTTTGAGCATCGGTGAAGCTTGCTAGCTCTTCATTCAACGATTGAATGCGGGCCTGAAGAGATTCTTCGGTTTGCCGATTGCGATCGCAAGTTTCTGCTAATTCCGTATTGAGACGACTGAGCTCTGCATCCAACATCTTGATCTGGGCTTCGGCAGACGCCTTGCCGGCAATGACCGAACATAACGCCTCTTCTAATTCGGTTTGTGTGGACATCGCTGCAGAGAGCTGAAGTTGGGTCTTGCTGAGGGTGCTTTTTAGACCCTCAATCTCGCTATCTTCAGTCGTAAGAGTCTGAGTCAGCTCAGCAATGCGACTTTGGGCATCCTTCAAGGTGGAGGATTGGGCAATTTCTAGCTGCTGCTTTTCTGTTTCAAGAAGGCTAAGCTGTTGCTCACGCTTGTTTAAGCGCTCTTTGAGTTGCCGCCATTTTCGTAAGCCGTAGGCTCCCAACAACAGCAGGATGGCGATAGTCCCGCTTAGAACAAAAGTCAACATTGAAATCAGCCAATGGGATTATCAGAAATCTCGCTTTTGCAGTTTTTCAAATATATAGCCTTCGCCAGATCGCTTAGGACACTTCCGATTTTGAGTTGCCTAATTTAAAAGCGTTCTGGCAAGCAACCGCCCCCTTACAAAGTTGGCGGCTGCTATACCTACGGCTATTTTAAATTCCACCCTTGGCTAACGGGTTCAGTGTTAAGAAATCTATTTCTTAAGACCGTTGCCTGTTTGTTTTAGAAGCTTCCTATTTTGAGTCGCTCAACATCTCCAGCGCTCTGGCCCACAATCCTCACTTTACGCAAGTGACCATTGCTCGAAAGTCATATGCACTGTTTGTTTGCGATCGCAAAGCTCAGCAATCCAAGGTCGTTTCCCGTTCCCAGGTAGTAATTTGACTATTGTATTTTTGCCAGTCTTGGTATTTCAACTTGAGGTATGCATCCACAAAGGTTTCGCCCAGAAAATCTGTAAACACAAAATTTTGCTCCAACTTGCGCAGCGCGTCGAGTAGGTTGCTCGGTAGTGCTTTGGCTGCTCCCGGCGGTAACGGTTCGGTGTAGTTGTTGTTGTCAAAAGGGGGTCCGGGATCTCGCTCTTGGTCAATACCATCCAAACCAGCGGCAATCAGCGCGGCAGGCAATAGATACGGATTAGCGGAACCATCGGCTAGGCGCAGCTCAAATCGACCAGTGTCGGGGATACGGATGGTGTGAGTGCGATTATTGCCGGTATAGCTGATGGCGTTAGGAGACCAAGTGGCCCCAGAAAGGGTGGCAGGGGCATTGATGCGTTTGTAAGAATTCACAGTCGGATTGGTGAAGGCACAAATGGCTTCAGCAGAATGCAGAACTCCGCCAATGAACTGATACGCCAGCTCCGCTAGACCGAATTCATCATCAAGATCTTCAAATAAATTGGTCTCACCCGCATAATCCCAAACGGACAAATGAGTGTGACAGCCGTTGCCGGTTAAATGCGCAAACGGTTTCGGCATAAAGGTAGCCCGTAAACCATGCTTTTCTGCGATCGCCTTAACCATGTACTTGAAAAAGGCGTGGCGATCAGCCGTTATCAACGCATCCGCATAGGTCCAGTTCATCTCGAATTGACCGTTGGCGTCTTCGTGGTCGTTTTGATACGGACCCCAGCCCAGAGTCTGCATGGCGTCGCAAATCTCGGCGATCACGTCGTAGCGACGCATCAGGGCCTGCTGGTCGTAGCAGGGTTTACTTTGACGATCGCGAGGGTCTGATAATTCGTCTCCGGTGGGCGAGAGCAAAAAATATTCGCATTCCACGCCAGTTTTGACCCGATAGCCTTCGGTTAAGGCTTTTTGCAAGACTCGTTTCAGCACCAGGCGCGGCGTTTGGGGAATGGCGGCACTTTCCGGCGTAAAGAGATCGGCCGGCATCCAGGCGACTTCCGGTTTCCAGGGCAACTGAAACAGACTTCCGGTATCTGGCAAAGCATACATATCCGGGTCGGCCGGGGTCATATCTAGCCAGGTGGCAAATCCTGCAAACCCCGCACCAGCAGAAGCCATCTCGTCGATCGCAGCAGCCGGGACCAGTTTCGCTCGTTGGGTGCCAAAGAGGTCCGTAAAGGAAATCAAAAAGTATCGAATACCTTGAGCGCGGGCAATTTCAGATAAGGGAGTCGCCATAGAGCCGGTTCCAGAGAATGTACGGGTCAGCTTGAGAGTAAGTTTTGCACAGCTTCTTGAATAAACGCCTCATCTGCCGGATTTTGATAAGGATTACCCGCCCGATGTCCCCAAATTGAAGGAATGGGCTGATAAATGGCGTGAGGAATGAGTTCTGCTTCCGCTTGACAGTCTTCCGGCGTGAAATAGAGGTCGCTCGTGGCAGGCATCACTAATGTGTGGGCCTGAATGCTGTTTAGCGATCGCAAATAGTCGCCTTGATAAACCGGATTATGGCTCACGTCGCAGTGCAGCCAAGTATCAATCATTGCCAGCAGATTGTGGGGGTCTCGCTTACGGTAGTTTTGCTCCCAGCCACGCCACAAATAATCTTCTAGGGAGTCGTATTCTAGATCTTGGTAAATCTCTTCTCGGTAATAGGCTTGGGAGGCCGCCCAGCTCGCGTAGATACGGGAAAACGCCCGAAATCCACGCTCCGGTAAACTCGTGAATTTTTGCCCGTTCCAAGCTGGGTCCGCCGTCAAAGCGCTCCGCAAGCTTTCTAAAAAAATTCGGTTGTGGTGGGTCGTCTTCGCCGTTCCGCACAATGCCGCAATGCGCGCTACGTGATCGCAAAATAACGCGCCCCAGTGATAAGCTTGCTGCGCTCCCATCGACCAGCCATAAATTAACGCTAATTGTTCAATGCCAAACGTTTCCTGCAGCAGTTGGGACTGGGCTCGGACGTTATCGTAATGGGTGAAATAAAAGCCCTGTTCCGCCAATCCCGGCAACTCAGTATTGCTCGGCGAAGTAGACAGGCCATTTCCCAGCATGTTGGGAATAATGATGAACCATTGGGTTGGGTCCAAAATTCCGCCGGGTTTAATCAGCCAGTCAATGTCTGGATGTTGAGCCCCGTAGGAGGTGGGATACAAAATTACATTTTTGCGATCGCGGGCGAGTTCACCGTAGGTTTCGTAAACAATATTCAATTCCGGCAAGACAACGCCACATTGCAGCTCAAACTGCTTCGTCCGCCAGGTTTTCATGATGCTGCGCTGAACTGTTGAGTTAACTGCCGATTCACAGATACATAACCTGGATCAACATGGACGAGCTTATCCGCGATGAGTTGATGGGTTTGAGGCAATGCATGAAAAGGAATGGACGCGGATAGATGATGTTCTGCATGGAACGGCATATTCCACATCAACACCCGAACCGGCAACAGGGTCAGGGTTGTTCGTGTATTGCTCAACGGGTTGTTGTCTTTCGTGCAGCCCGTATGCTCCGCCAACAAGATAAACCGCAAAATGGGTTGCCCAATCGCCAACGGCAACACCCAATAAGTAATAAACCAGGGCTGGTGCTGCCAGATAGAAATTGCGATCGCAAGTCCGTAAATCGCTAACTGCCAAAGGGTTGAGCGTCGGACTTCGGGTGCAGCGGAAGCGGAAATATAAGGACAGCCTGTAAAGTCGCCGCGAATTGCCCGGAAGTGACCCTGAACCTTACCCAGCCACCAGGGAATACCGCTGAGCTGCCAGAGATAACTCCCCCAACTATCGGGAATGGGATCTTCTAGTTCAGGATCTTTGCCCGGGATCTGGGTGTAGCGATGATGCCATTTGTGGTAGCGCCGATAGAATGTGCTGTTGTAGAAAGACAAAACCCCCGCCAGCCATGCCACCCGATCATTGAGCTTTGGACTGGCAAACGCAGTGCGATGGACGCATTCATGCACTACGGCAAACATGGATGCCAAGCCAAACCCGTAAACAATTAATGCTGGGAGCGCCAGCCATGTTCCTTGCCCCCACAGCGAGCCGCTGACGAGCAAAATCCCGATATGCGACCCCAACTGCTGCCAGCCTTTGCGATCGCTGCGCTGATTAAGCTGCTTTAAGGCTTCAGCATCCAGGATTGTTCGCAGTTTAAAAGGCGGGGAATTATCCTCCGGAGAGGATTTGGGCAAAACCGATTCAGCGGAGCTAGACATGAGTTCGGAGCTAATTTCTAAGCAAGCGTTTTGAGCATAGCGTAAGTAATTCTGCTCGAACTGTCCCCCTGCTGACAAAACTACTCAGAATCCACCCACTTGGGCGACCCCATCCGTCGGGAGGAAACCACCCAAACGCAGCTACTCCACTTCGAAAAATAAGCTGACTATGGAATCAAATCGGCGCATCTTGGAGGGCGCAGTCATGATTGAACTTTACTCTTTCACTACTCCCAACGGACGCAAACCCGCCATCCTGCTTGAGGAGTTGCAAGTGCCCTATGAGGCGATCAAAATCCATATCGGCAAAGACGAGCAATTCTCCCCCGAATTTGTGGCGATTAACCCGAACAGCAAAATTCCTGCGCTCCGCGATACTGATGCCGACATTACCGTCTTTGAATCCGGCGCAATTTTGATTTACCTAGCTGAGAAGTTCAAGAGTCCTCTACTGCCCACAGAACCCGCCGCTCGTGCCAAAGTTCTGTCCTGGCTGATGTTTCAAATGGGGGGAGTCGGCCCCATGTTTGGACAGCTCGGACATTTCCACAATGCCGCTCCCGAAGAAATTCCCTATGCGATCGCAAGATACGAAAAAGAGTCGAAACGCTTGCTAGGCGTGATGGAAAAGCAACTGAGCGAGTTCTATTATTTGGCGGGTCCGGAGTATTCGATTGCAGACATCGCCACCTATCCTTGGGTAACCGCCGTGGACTATTTGAAAATTACGCTCGATGAATTTCCGGCCGTAAGTGCCTGGGTAGAGCGATTAGCTAGTCGTCCTGCTGTGGAAAAAGGCATGAATATTTTCAGCTAGCAAGTACTCAGTCATTGTTGTCAAATCCTTGAGCCCTGGTAGTTTAGTGAATTCTGAACCCAGGGTTTCCTCTATTCGGATTGTTTTTAGGCAATAGTCAAAATTAAGTTGTGATCGCAAAAACTCTCAAAAATGCCCTTACCGAAAATCTCTAGCTCAAAACCGTCTAACGAATGTGAGCTTACCCGACGGGGGCAATGTGTGTGCGTCATGACCGATAGTGTATGCCACCGCTCCATGTCCATACGCTTGTTGGGCCGCGACGGCAGTTCTCTGACTCTATTCAGGTCCGTCGGCCGCTCCGGATGAGTCGGTAGCGGATGAACCGCTGGTCTTGGACCAAAATTTCGCCATCCTCGTGGAAACCAAGCCGCAGCAGCGCAGCGACCCTTGTCCTGCTTGGGGGAAGCAGTGCAGTAATGGAGTCAACGCAAAGTTCTTCAAATGCGTATGTAAGAATTCGCCGGTAGAGAGCAGGACCTGCTCCCCAGTATTTTCGACTGAGTACTAGTCCCACGTCTACATCGTCGCCCTCCGGTTGAAGGCCACCCCAACCGATAAAATCGCCATCTAACACGAACGCCCAAGGTCCGAAGCAGCTCTCTTCCCACATTCGCTCCTTGGCCGCGACAAAGCGATCGCATTCGATATCTCCGAACTGACCCTGAGCCAGTGGCAGATGCCGCCGGACTGAGGGATCATTCATCAAGTTAATGATTGCGGCCGGAGAAATCTCACTCAGCCGTGTGAAGGCGATTCTATCGTAGTCGGGGGCTGCCATGGCGGAGGGGTTGAACAAGAGACTACTGCAGACTGGCTCCATCCAGAAGTTGGGCACGATCGTTAGTTGAGGAACTAGCCACTTAGATTATTACGTTCAACGAAGAGTCAGAGAACACCGGAACTTCGCGATCGCGGGAGAAGCCCCTAGCCGAATTTCGTACTCCCTGCTATCAACGTCTGCGTATACAGCACTTGTAATATCGCAAGAAGCCGCCTCTGAACTCTGCGAGACCGCATTAGGAATTGATTTGGGAATTATGGGATCGCGAAACTGTCAAAAGTGAATTTGTCGAAAATTTCTGACCGCGATCGTCTAATGGACTAGGCATTCAGCGGGCGATGATTTGACTCTCCATTTTCTACAATATATTATTGCTCTGTTGCAATCCTTTGTTTTGGGACATCAAGGTGTGTAGTTTTGATTGGCCGTCCACAAGAGTCCGACCAAATTAAGCTACCAGGTGCGTCAACTAACATCAATCGGTTCGTGGAAATAGTAGCAAAGACCATCAGGTGCAATGATAAAGAACACCTGAAACTTTTGTCCATCCCTTTCGTCCACGCGCCAATTACCGATCGATACACCTTTTGATTCAAGTTCGTCCTTAATTTTCTCGATGTTCGTGACGAGAATTGCGGCGCCGTCCTGTGAGGCATCACCACCATTAATAGAAAAACCAAGTCGAGTACTATCTCGTTCGAGTATTACGGTTGGCACAGGCTCTTCGTGCCTTTCAATCTCCACCATCCCGAAGTGTTTGCAATACCAATCAGACGCCGTGCTCAGGTCTTTAACCGGTAAAGCTAAGACGTCTTTCTGATAGGGCAATGCAGACTTGAAAGCGGGTTCGTCAGACATGGGACGGAG
>JBCDHF010000269.1:0-6681 GCA_038750375.1 Cyanobacteria bacterium P01_H01_bin.15 | reverse complement strand
GTTCACACTACAAATAAATTTCAATCTAAAAACGACATTGGCTCCTTATGTCCGAAGTTTCATATTCTCAGACCCAATCACCTATTTTTGGATTGTGATGCCACATTATCTTTGAAATCGAGCTAGTCACGACGGCTACGAGCGCATAAATTACCTCGAAGAAAAAGCCTGTCAGGTATGCACTCTACAGCTCATTGTCGGGTTTTGCAAAAACGAGCACACTTGAGCCAGACCATTAAAATGGACTAGCTCTAAACTCACGCCCGATCAACAGTAATAGTGTTATGCCTGCTTTTCATTGCGCTTCAATCCACAAATTAATTGTTGGAGTCAGTTTCGGCATTCTTTGTGAAATAGGCTTCATAACTACAGCTGTTATCGCACAAATTACCCCAGACGATAGCCTCGGTCCAGAATCAAGTCGACTCGGACGACTTCAGCAAATTAACGGCTTAAATAGCCGCGAAATCACTGGAGGAGCGGAGCGGCAAAACCGACTTTTCCACAGTTTTAAGCAGTTCAATATCCCACAAAATTTCGGGGCTTACTTTAGGCCTGGCAGCAACATTACCCAAATCTTTACCCGAGTCACAGGTGGTAATGTTTCCCGAATTGACGGGACCTTGGGTGTACTTAATTCTACCGCCAATTTATTTTTAATTAATCCCCAAGGCATTCTTTTTGGACCCAATGCCAGTCTGGATTTGAATGGCTCATTTGTAGCAACAACCGCTGACCAAGTGACATTCGGTGATACAGCTTTCAGCGCAGTTAATCCGGGCCCCATACCGCAACTGGCGATCAATTTGCCTATCGGTCTCAGCTTTCGCCAACAATTGCAAAATACAGGAAAGATTAAGCTTCAAGCTTCCCAACTCGCGGTTCAGCCTCGCTCGTCGCTTCATTTCATTAGTCGAGAGCTGTTGCTAGCCAATGCTCAATTACTGAATCCCCAAGGAAGCATCAACCTCACGGGTACGGGCAGCAACCCACTGGAATTGTCCCTTAATTCAGAGACTTTTAGTCCATCGGCTAATTCGGTGCTCAATGGAAATATTACGCTGACCGATACTATTGTCGATACGAGCGGCCCTGGCGGCGGAGAAATTACTGTTTTAGGCGATCGCGTTCTTTTGAAGAATAGTTCTCTTGAGGCAATCACGCTAGGGGTGGAGGATGGTCTTGGAATTACTATTTTTGCCAATTCGCTGGAGTCTTTCCAGAGTGCCATCCTCAGCAGCACCAATGATCTTGGCAGTGCTGGAAATATCTTGATTGACGCCCAAGATATATTATTTGACGGACAGGGCAACAGTAATCTTCGAGCATTTATAGTGAGTGAACTGGGCGGTGCAATCAGTGCTCGGCTCTTCGGGTTTCCAGATTTACCTGCCTTGTCACGAGCAGACCAACGTGCAAACTTTCAGATTACCAGTGGTTCTACTGGACCTGGGCGAGGTGGTGAACTGACAATTCGCGCTCAGAATTTACAACTTCAAAATGGTGCCTTCATTTCTACGGGCTCCCGAAGTCTACTCGGGGGGTCTGGTGGAGACACTTCTATTGAAGTTCAAGACACTTTTGAAATTAGGGGCTCAAATATACTGACCAGTTCTTTTGGGTCTGAAAACGCTGGTGATTTAACCATCACCACAAAAAAATTACTGATTAGTCAAGGCGGAGGCATTGCAACTTCTGTTTTGGGAGACAGTCGAGGTGGCGATTTAATTATTAATGCAGCAGACACAATTCGAATTTTCGACTCTGTTCCCGAGTCTGAATTACCGGAAGGAATTGCATCCACGGCCCTACTCGCCTCAGGCACAGCGGGAGATATCCGAATCAAGACGTCAAAATTAATTATTGAAGATGGAACCCAAATCACTGCGAGCAGCGGTTCTCCAGACCTCCCTTCATTTGGAGTCAGAAGCAGCGGTGATATAAACCTCAATGTGACAGAAACAATTGAAATTTCCGGTTCTGGTGATTTTCGTAGTGGAGTGACCAATACAGGTTTTGACATCGGCAGTAGTGCAGGTGACATTCAAATCAGTACCAATCTCTTGCGATTACAAGACAACGCCATCATTAACACTGATACTCAGTCTAATGAGGGCGGAAATATTAGCCTCAATATCACTAACCTGGTCGCTCTGCAAAACAGCGATATCACCTCCAATGCCAGCCAAGGTAGCGGTGGACTCATCTTAATCAATGCAGAGGGGATTTTCGGTCCCCAATTCCGCAGCGAACTCACTAATTTCAGCGACATCACCGCTTTTTCGGAGTTAGATCCTCAACTAAACGGAGTGGTTGAACTCAATACGCCAGAAGTAGACCCAGCCCGTAATCTAGTTGAACTCCCCGAAGATATCGTGGATCCGGCTGCGCTCATTACCCAAAATGCTTGCGATCGCAAACAGCAAGACAACAAATTTGTAGTTTTGGGACGAGGGGGCTTACCGCTCAGCCCGGAAAACTTGACCCGTCAACAGATTCTGAGTCCGGATTTAATTCCGCTCGAAACAGTCAGTGCTCACCCAAATATCCCAGTCTCGGCCCCGCAGACCTCCCCCACAATGGCCCCAGCCTTACCAACCCCAGCTCGCAGTTGGGAAATTGACGGCAACCAAGTGACGTTACTAGCTGCGGCCTCTGCTCCCTCCCGTCTACCCTTCCCGACTACTGACTGCAGAAATGAGGACACTCACTCAGCTGCTGAGTAATTCGCTCAAAACTTGAATCAACGAATCAATTTCGCTCGGCAACGTAAAGTAATGAACGCAGGCACGGATGCAGTCAGGTTGGGCCAGTGTACGTAAGCAATACCCTTTTTGCTCCAGATGCTCCACTAATTTCTTATGGGACCGACGCCCTTCAACTTGAAAAGACACTAACCCAGACTTCGGCGCACTATCCTTGAGTAACTTCACATCCGGTAATCGTTTTAATTCCGTCCACAGATAATCGCTGAGTTGACAAATTTGAGCATACCGCGCCTGACGATCGCCGACCGTTTCATGAATTGCGATCGCAGCCTGCAATCCCTCATAAAGGGGATAAGGTGACGTTGCCACTTCATAGCGAACTGCCCCCGACATCCAAGCCCTCGGGTCTCCTTGGGGACTCAGCTCAACACCCCGCCAACCGATAAATGTGGGATGTAACGACTCTAAGGCGCTAGACGACACATACAATCCCCCAACCCCAGCGGGACCGCAAAGCCATTTATGCCCGGTAAACGCATAAAAATCGCAGCCCAGACTGTCCACGTGCTCCGGCAACGACCCCACCGACTGCGCCCCATCCACCAGGATCTGAATTGACTGCGCACTAGGATACGCTTGACACGCTGTTGCCATCTCTTTTAGCGGCAACACCTGACCCGTATTCCACAACAAGTGACTAACTACCACCAATCGAGTATGCGATCGCAAATGCTGCTTGAGCATCGCCACCGGATCGCCGCCATTGAGTGTAGGGAGCAGCGGCAACGTATCAATGGCAACTCCGAATCGACGACGAATCTCGCGTATTGTCGCGATTACTCCCGGATGTTCGCAGTCTCCAATCAAAATGCGATCTCCGGGCTGCCAAGTTATTCCCCACAGCGCGATATTGCAACCGACCGTAACATTGTCGGTGAGTGCCACTGTCCCGACTGGAGCCCCAATCGCCTGCGCAATTGCGTGACGCGTCTGTTCCCCCCGCTTAGTTAGCCATTGATTGGCTGTCCCGGAAAAAGGTCCCGTCTCTTGTAAAAAAGTGTAAGCTTCTGTGATCGCGGTTGACGCGGTTAAAGGGAGAGGGCCCTGCCCCCCAAAGTTAAAATAGGTTTTGCTCTGAAGCGCGGGAAACTGCGATCGATGGGAAGAGAAAGAAGTAAATGACGCCATAGACAAATTCAAGAAAAAACCCAACAAAACAGATTAAGATTGCAACGTTAATTCTAGGCATTTCCGGCCTTGCCCTCCGACATATCAAAGGCAATATTGACCCAGAATCTAGCCTCACAATGATTAGTGCCCGGTCAAAAGCCTCTCGGAGTCTTGTATATCTCGGAAAATCTCACGGTTTCAATCGTGGCGGCGTGCTTTAGTATGGAAATACTGAATTTTGTAAATAATTGCACACCAACGCTTTGCAGCTGTCCAATACACGACCACTGCGCCTGGCATTAAGCCGGTGGGAAGGTTTCAGCAGTGAATCATCCCGATCCCTATTGGCATGCTAATTTCCGATCGTCTTCTGCTGAACTTCAAACGATGCCAGCGCCGTGCCTACTTAAACCAGCATCGACGTCAGCCCCCCGATTCAGAACGAGAATTTGTTACTAAACTCCGCGAAGAAAGCCGCCGGCATAGTGATAACTTTGTCGAAACCTATTATCCCGATCACATCCGCGTAACACCCGGACATCCCATCCAGAAAGCGACGGAAACCCTAACCCTCATGGTTCGGGGAATTGACTGTATTTATCAAGGACAATTACGGTGCTTCGGTGCAGACATGCAATCGTGGCTGGACCTCGATTGTGGCAGTAATCTCTTCGATTCACGTCCGAGTTTACTCGTCAAAGAACCCGGTAATTCTCGCTTCGGACCCTGGCAATATCGCAACATCAGTATCCAATTAGGACGCCGTGCCAAATCTGAATATAAACTGGTCGCTGCGTTTCAAAGCTATGTGCTAGCTAGCATCCAAGAAACCGCGCCTCTGCCCCCTGACATTGTGCTCCGCGACCATCACCGCCATCAAGTTCAGCTAAGTTATAAACGAGAGCATTTGCAAGAAATGCTGACAGCAATTCTGAGCAGCTTAGCTCAAACCGAGCCACCAGAAGTTTTCATATCACGGCAACGATGTAGCCTTTGTCGTTGGTATAGCGATTGCTACGCGGAAGCCACCCAAAATCGTCATCTATCGCTAGTGCCGGGGGTTACACCCCAACGATATGCCCATCTCCGCACCCTAGAGATAGAAAGCGTTGCAGCCTTAGCCACTGCATCCCCCCTGCAGACGGGAGAACTCTTGGGCTATGGCTTCGCTCGACAATTGCAGCAACAAGCTGCTGCTCTTCATTACCAGCGACCCTTCCTGAGACAACCCGATAAGCCACCGCCCATTTTTCCTAACGCCGAGGTTGAGCTTTTCTTTGATATCGAAGCTGAACCAGAGCGAAATGTCGACTATTTATGGGGGGTGCTATTTGTCGAAAATAGTTGTCAAACAGCTAAATTTAAAGGCTTTGTCGCGGAAGCCGTCGATGAGGAAGAACAGACGTGGCTAAACTTTCTCAACTTCGTTCAGACCTATCCCAACGCACCGATTTATCATTATTCTGCCTACGAAATTGAAGCGGTCCGGAAATTAGGACAACGCTATCGCATGGATCCTCAGATCATCACGGATTTACTCACACGTTTTGTTGATGTCCATCATCACCTCGTCAATACAGTCACCCTACCGGTCGAGAACTATTCCCTCAAAACACTAGCCAACTGGCTCGGCTTTCAATGGCGGGATCCGGAAGCGAATGGAGAAGTCTCCGTCTGTTGGTATGACCGCTGGTTAAAAGAAGGCAATCGCGAATATTTAGAGCGCATTATCGACTACAACGAGGATGATTGCCGCGCGACTTGGCATCTTAAAACGTGGCTCACTGAATTCTGGGGCACAGCTGACTCCCTAAATCGAGCATCTAGTTAGCGACATTGTCCTAGGATGCAGGCACAACAGTCACATCAAACGGAGACTGCTGAGCGCTGAGCCCCTGGCCATAGCGAAAAGTCACTTTAAAGCGGTCTCCTGGCTGAACTTGATGGAAAGCGGGTAGGACCCAAACCCAATAAAGCCAATGATTAGTCTCATCCACTTGCCCTCGATGAGTTCGAATATGGATCTGAGGTGCCAGTTCTGCATCAAAGGAAACGAGCAAAGCATCTAAACGACCCGCGGCTTGAAATACACCTTCAGTAGTCGTCTCACCACTAGCATCAACGAAAGTTTTGAAATCAAAATGAGCCACTCTCAGGGGAGTCCCTAAGCTGGGCCATTCTCTAACCTGGCTCCATTTCAAATAATGACTAGCAGGATAAGTTTTCTCCCAGGATTGCAAAGGCGTCAAATCCTGCTCATACCACTGTCGCCAGCGGCTTAGCTCTTCGTCAAGAATCCTGAGGTTGGCTGTCTCAGGCAACGTGACAGGCTCAACATGAACAGCTAACCGAGCGGGAATGATGCGGGCATCTGGAGATAACCAGCGCTTACGGGCATCTAAGACCAAGGGCAAAATACCTTCACTCAAAGGATCACCGATGGTTTCCGTCACCAAAACTTGAGCTGGCTCTGGCAAATCCACTTTCACGGACCACCCTTGAATAATGCTCACGCGCTCAGCAACTTGATTAGCGTGTACGGCTTGATGAGCAACCCCGACAATGCTGGAACTTTCGATCGCGTAGACTCGTTTGGCGCCCGCTTGAGCCGCAGCAATTGCCAACACCCCTGTTCCACTGCCGAGATCCACAACCGTATCAGCAGCAGTCACAATCGAGCGAATCGCCGCCAAATACTGTCCAGTCCGTGTTTTGTCATTCAGCATCTTGCGATGGATGACTGATTTCGCAAACCCTTGACGAGGGGAGGATATCACGGGCTGAGCCCCAGCTCCGGAGGGTC
>JBCDHF010000268.1:0-6690 GCA_038750375.1 Cyanobacteria bacterium P01_H01_bin.15 | reverse complement strand
CGCTGTTCCCTGATCCTTTCCCTATAAAAGCGTTGCAGCCCGATGGGAATAGACGCACGGGTCACGCCGTCAGCCATAATAAACCGAGACTTTATCTGCGGTATCGATGGCTACTCTGATTCTGCAAAACTTGCAAAAGCGCTACGGCCCAAAAATTATCCCCGTAAAAGACATCAGTCTATCAGTGGCTGATGGCGAGTTTTTGACGCTACTGGGACCCTCTGGCTGTGGCAAATCGACGTTGTTGCGTCTGATTGCGGGCCTGGAGGCACCCACTCAAGGCACAGTCTCGCTAGGTGATCGCAATTTGACAGGAGTGCCACCCGGCGATCGCAATATGGCGATGGTTTTCCAAAGCTACGCGCTTTATCCACACCTAAGCGTGACTGACAATATCGGGACTGCCCTCAAACTTAAGCAAGTCCCGCCCCCCGAAATTCAACAGCGGGTTAACCGCGTTAGCGAGACCTTGGGGTTAAGTCATTTGCTCGAACGTCGTCCTGGTCAGCTATCGGGTGGTCAGCGACAGCGGGTGGCGCTCGCGCGAGCGCTGGTGAGGAATCCAGAGGTTTTTTTACTGGATGAACCGCTAAGTAACTTGGACGCGTTGCTGCGGGAGCAAGTCCGGGCTGAGCTGAAGCAAATTTTCGAAGATCAGCAGCGACCGGTGGTTTATGTGACCCATGACCAGACTGAGGCGATGACCCTGTCTAGCAAGGTAGCGGTCCTTTATCAAGGAGAGCTTCAGCAGCTTGCGACGCCGTCGGAAATTTATCATGCGCCAGCCAATCAGTTTGTGGCGGGATTTGTGGGGAGTCCGCAAATGAATTTACTACCGCTGACTTGCCAGGAGCGCAATGTGCAATTGGGAGAGACGACTCTAACGCTGCCGGAAGCGTTAAAGGGTGAGTTCTCGGAGATCCTGTTAGGGGTTCGTCCAGAAGATGTGTTGCTGTCGGAGCCGGAGGAATCGGTCAATGGCTCGTCGTCGAGCTTATGGGGCAAGGTTTTTTTGGTAGAAGAGCTGGGAAAGGAGAAGCTCGTGAGTCTGCACATTGGGGGACATGCGCGTCAAACTTTGCGAGCGCTGGTTCCGGCAGACTATCACTGGAGTGGTGAACAATTGACCTTTACACTACTGCCCGCGAGCTGCCATTGGTTCGATGCTCGTAGCGGTCAGCGGCTGATCGATTAAGTGGCCTCGCTAATGATTTCAGGAGCGCAGAACATGCAGTGAGGCTGTTACGTATTTCGTTGGAGTGGTAGTTAGGATGTAGGACGATTTGGGGGCGACATTCCCCGTATTTTTACGGCAGGCTTAATTCTCGGAAACCCAGTCTAGGCAAGGCTCTGCCCTAGGCTAGGCTGAATTGACCAACCTTGAACTTGCTTGTTTTTTCATGCAGCCCCGCCAATCTCTTATTGAACAGTTTTCCTCTTTTGTCCAATTTGAAGGGGATCATTTTCATACTTGGCTAAAAGATAGTCGTCTCCGACGTCATGTTTTAGCCCTAGTAGCGGCATTGGATAAAGCTTCAGATAGTCAGCTTGTGGCAACGCATTATTACGCGCAGTGGGATGATGCGAAAAATCGCCAGGCCTTTAATCATTTGGCGGCGTATCTTCAAGAAGCCTGTCACTGGAGTGCTTATAAGGTTACTCAGCATGCTGATGGGCAACTTAATACGGCCGAAGCCTTTCAAACTGCGATCGCAAATCTCGAACGGGTGCTTAGGGGCTATAACCCCAAATATGGCAGCGTGTTGAGCAGCTGTGCCCGCAGTGCCTTTAGTAATGCCATTAAAGACCACCTGCGGCAGCGGCGGAAAATTGATATTTGTTCAGATTGGGGCCTGCTACGGAAAGTCAGTAAGAAACGTCTGCTCGAAGCCCTTGCCCAAAGCGGACAGAGTAGTACTTCGCAGCAGCCCTATGTATTGGCTTGGCAATGTTTTACAGAACTCTATACGCCCACCCCGGGGGAATCTGCCGGGCGATTAGCGGTCCCGACCTCAGAAGGCTGGGCACCGATTGTGGCTTGGTATAACCAGCAGGTAACGAAGCAAAAATTAGTGCTGCCGACTGCGACGGAAAAGACTTTATTAGAGCAATTAAAAGTCTGTGCTCAATCGATTCGCCGTTACTTGAACCCGCAAGCGATTTCTCTAAATCAACCCAAACAGGACAGTGGAGAATTGCAAGATGATTTAGCGGCGAGTGGAGATTCATTGATGACGGAAATGATTCAGGCCGAAACAGTCCAAGCCAGGCAAACTCAACAGCGGGCGTTAAAGGAGGTGTTGATCGCCAGTTTGGGGAATCTTAAGCCGGAGTTACAGCAGATTTTGCAACTGTATTATCAAGAGGGCTTAACCCAATCGCAAATTACTAAGCAACTTGGTCAGAAACAATATACTATTTCTCGCCGTTTGACCAAGGCTCGCGAGCGCTTATTTGTTGATTTGGGGCAGTGGTGTGATCGGACATTGCATATCTCCCTGGAATCCAACGTAACGATCCATAGAGAGATGAATTCTGCCCTTGAGGCATGGCTTGAACAGCACTGGCGCAACAGTGCGTTCCTGGAGACATGAAACACGATGACCGATTTTTCCGTATCAAGCATATGTTTACCGATCAGCGACCTTTCCCCAACAACTGATTCTTGGCAAATTTATATCAATCGCTTGTGTTTGGATACGGTATTGCCCTGGCTGCAGTCCTGGCAGTCGTCCGCTCAACCCTGCTGTGAGTCAGCAGTCTTGGAAGACATTTGGCCCTTTGTAGATGGAACTTTACTCAATTGGGGCAATAAGCGGTTGGCGCTAGTCCCGAGCGAAGCGTTGGAGCAAGACGAATTTCGGGTGCCCCAAGAATGGCTGGATATTCCAGAGTGGCAGGCAGATTTTTATAGCCCTCGCCAGATCGCTTAGGACATTTCTGATTTGGAGTGGCCTAATTCCAGAGCGTTCTGGCACGCAGTCGACACCTTACAAAGGTGTCGACTGCTATACCTGGCGGTTCAAGTCGACCCCGATGAGGGGCTGGTCGAAGTTTGGGGGTATGCCACCTATGATCAGCTGCGCGCTAACGCCGTATTTGACCCCTGCGATCGCATGTTTGTTTTGGAAGAAACGGCACAGATCCAAGATTTAGCCTTTTTTGGAGCCATACAAACCTTAAACGCCAATGAATCTACAGCAGATCGTCCCGCTCCGGCTGCATTACCGCCTCTCGGCGCAGCCACTCGTGAACAAGCGATCACGACCCTGCAAGCATCGTTACTGCCTCGCCTCGAATTATCGTTTGCGCAATGGGGAACCTTGATTGCCGATAGCGCCGTTCGCAAAGCCCTTGCGGGAGAGAATACGGGTGATGTTGTACAAGCCGCTATCAGTCTGAGTCGTTGGCTGCAAGGTTGCTTTGAAGAGGGCTGGGAGTCCTTGGAATCACTCTTGGGCGAGCAGGTTGTTGACTATAACTTCCGACGAACTTACGAATTGGAGTCCACCGTTCAGCGGGCGCGGTTGATTTCTTTCCGAGATTCTTCGGGAGACCCCGTACAGCTGTTGCTCTGGCTGGCTGTCTCGCCAGAAGCCGATGGCAAGTGTGCGATTAGAGTACAGCTCCGTTCCACTTAACGTCAGCAGGGTTTACCGGAACACTTAGAATTCATGCTCTTGAACAATTCGGGCACCATTGTCCAAACGGTGATGGCTAGACCCGAGGATGACTTTATCCAGCTCAAGCGTTTTCGCTGTCTGCCCGGCAAGCAGTTCAAGGTGCGCGTACAAATTAATGACGTTTCCGTTACGGAATCTTTTGTGAGCTAGGGTCGGGAGCGGGTGATCCATGAGTCGGCTAGCAGTAATGAATTTAGGCAAAGGGGATATTGACAGAGGCTTTTCGCTGGTAACAGCGCAGCTCTGGGACTCGTCCGCCAGCATTCCGATGCAGTTTGTGGGTGGGCTGCCGCCGCTACCGGAACTGGCGAGTGCTTACTGTCGCTGGCAGCGCTTGTATGAGGAGCTGTATGCCCATCTCAACTGGCGACAAATCCGTAGCTTGGTGCCGGATATCGATGCCGAATTTGAGGTGGATGACGATGATGTCACCAATGTTTCGGCCGAAGAATTTCAGACCCTCTCCCAAACCATCCCCCAACTACTCAACGAGTGGCTTAATTCTCCGGAGTTTCGACCGATTGATCAGCGGTTGCGATCGCAGTTGCGACTCGACGAACCGCTACAGGTGATGTTAGTCGCCGAAGCCGAAGGCGTGATGCGCTTGCCCTGGAGCTTGTGGCAGTTTTTGAGTGACTATCCACAGTCAGAGCTGACCCTGGCTCCGTTGGAATATGCTCGCTCGCTGAAGTCTATGACAGGTCCTAAGCCTGAAAAAGTCCGGATTTTGGCGATTTTTGGTAGTGCCAGCGGCTTAGATCTTGAAGACGATTTACGCATTTTGCAGGCCCTGCCCCATGCGGAGTTGACGTTACTGCTGGAGCCTATACCCCAGGAACTTACCGAAAAGCTCTGGTAAGCGTGGGATGTGTTGTTTTTTGGGGGTCACAGCCATACCAGCCAGCAGTTGCAGGGCTATATCCAAATTAATGAGCAAGAACGTCTCAGCATTGAACAACTCCGGTACGGTCTGCGTAAGACCATCTCTCTTGGACTGAAGTTGGCGATTTTCAACTCCTGTGATGGGCTGGGGCTGGCTCGGGAGCTGGGAGACTTGCAGATTCCGCAGGTAATTGTGATGCGGGAGCCGGTTCCCAACCGAGTTGCTCAGGCTTTTCTCCGCAATTTTTTGACGACCTTCGCGGCGGGCGCATCGCTGTTTACGGCCGTCCGAGAAGCCCGGGAGAAACTGCAATCTTTAGAGAGCCTATTCCCCTGTGCAACCTGGCTACCGGTCTTGTGCCACAATCCAGCGGAAAAATCGGGGCGCTGGCAAGACTGGTATGAATTAAGGTCTGCTCACTCAAGCAACTCCATTCCCTGGCGCAAGTCTGCCCGCCAAACGGCCCTTGCGGTTGCTATCGCAGGTTTGACTGTGACCACTCGCGCTCTCGGCTTATGGCAGCCGATGGAACTCTGGACCTATGACCGGTTCCTGAATTTACGTCCCGCAGAAAAAGCGGATGAGCGGTTGTTGGTGGTGGAAATTACTGAGTCGGATCTCAAAGCTCAGGGACCCCAACGTCAGGGATCTTTGTCCGATACAGCGTTTGAGCAAGCTCTGCAAGAACTTTCGTCTGCAGCCGTGATCGGCGCTGATATTTACCGGGACTATGCGTCCCAACCGGCACTCGTGCAGCAGCTCGCTACAGACGATCGTTTGATTAGTCTGTGCAAAAATCGCGATGTCCAATTTGACCCCACTGGTATCGCCCCACCTCCGGAAGTGCCCTTATCACAAGTGGGATTCAGCGATTTTGTTGAGGATCGTGA
This sequence comes from Cyanobacteria bacterium P01_H01_bin.15, assembly GCA_038750375.1. Lineage (GTDB taxonomy): Bacteria > Cyanobacteriota > Cyanobacteriia > Cyanobacteriales > JAAUTE01 > JAAUTE01. Next base: position 1,234 of record JBCDHF010000268.1, on the reverse strand, counting down.
CGGCATTCTGCGGCGACATCTACTGTTGATGACCCCGGATGCTGCGTCACCTTGTCAAACGCCTTATGCTTTCAGTACCCAAATTGCGCTGCGCTATCTCTTCAGTCAAGATCTGGCGGTGGAATTCACGTCGTCTGGCAATCTCCAGTTAGGAGATCGGGTTTTGGTGCGTTTGCCCAGCAATGGGGGTGGATATCAAGGCTTAGCGATGGCGGGCAATCAGTTAATGCTCAACTATCGCCAGGTACCCAATCCCACGGCGATATCAGACCGGGTGACTCTCTCCCAGTTACTATCTGGACAGGTCGCATCGTCCGCCCCAGTTACTATCTGGACAGGTCGCATCGTCCGCGATTGACAATCGAGTGGTGTTAATCGGCGTGACTGCTCCCAGTAGCTCTGATTTTTGGCCGACGCCTTTGGGCTTAAATTTCGTTGATCGGGTACCGGGCGTATATCTCCAAGCCCAAATGATCAGTCAGCTTTTGAGTGCCGCGCGAGATGAGCGGTCTCTACTTACGGTGTGGTCTTGGTGGCAAGAGTCCCTCTGGATTCTCGGCTGGATTTTGATTGGCACGGCGACGGCCATCGGGTTTGCCCAATCTCGCGGGCGCTGGGTTAGTTTTGTGATCGCAAATTTTTGCTTGGTGTTAGGAAGTTATTGCCTTTTGCTCATGGGTTTTTGGGTACCTTTATTGCCGCCACTGGTGGCTATGGGTTTGGCTCATGGGGGTTCTCGTTTACCGCCCAAGCTGCAACGACGAAAGCTTAGTCGCGAGGGAAACCCTTGATGACGAGGTTGTCCTTGCGTTGTTTATCTTTTTCCTGTCGAGGTTTTAAACCATGTATTTGCCCGCTACTGCTTTTCTCACATCCGCTGCGTTGCTAGCCGGTCAAATGGTCGGACTCGCTCGCCCTCTTCTGTGGCAGCCTCCCACGCCGCCGACGTCTTCTGCTCTCTTCGCCGCGACCCCAGCCATTTCCACGCAATCATCGAAAAAGACTGTGCGCTACAACCCTCCTCCTGCACCCCGTTAAGGCACTCCGGTCGGTCGGAGCCGTGGCGGTGCCAGCCGGGGACAATGTGACGGCTTCCAAGGGTTAGCTGCCTTAGTACCAGGAAGTGCTGCCGAGGATTCTCCAGTTTGGGCCCTAACAACCGAAGCCGCTCCAACGTTGTGGTTTTATAGAGCCCATTTGGGATCTATTCTAAAAGGTTATAGTGGCGGTAAAT
>JBCDHF010000267.1:0-6706 GCA_038750375.1 Cyanobacteria bacterium P01_H01_bin.15 | reverse complement strand
GAGCACAATACCCCACCAAAATCACGGCGCCGCCAATATATTGAGCCGTTGTGGGGACTTCACCCAAAATCAAGAAGGCCGCAAGTACTCCGGCAATGGGTGTAAACGCCGTCGCTAAGGAAATTTCACTGGCAGTACTTTGCTTAAGACCCGTAAACCAAGCGAGCTGACCACCCACCACAATCACGGCGCTGTAGAGCAGCATCCAACGCCAGAGAAAAGGCGACGTCACATCCATCAAATGACTCGGCTCAAACAAAATCAGCACGATCACAAAAAAGACAACCGTGCCCACCAACATCCGATAAACGTTAAAAATCCCCAAGGGAATGGTCTTAAGACTCACTTTGCTCACCAAATTTGCGATTGCTTTAAATATCGCAGCCACAATCGTAAGCAGTTCCCCTTGCCCAATTTGTAAGCCCCCAGCCATCTGGACAGCGTCAGGATTCGACGGCTGCAAAAGTACGGTCAAGCCAACGCCAATAAAAGACACGACCGCTCCGCCAATGACCCAGCCGTTTACGCGATCGCCGAGTAAGCAAACGGATAATGCCAGCACTAACGGCGTATCAATTTGTCCGACCAAAATAACTGTATTTACGGAGGTTTGGGACAGCGCTGTAAAAATGAGGGTGGGGACAACCGCGGCGCTCAGTGTGGCAATCAAGCTTAAAATCGCCCATTGTTTCCCGGTAATCTGTCGCAGCAGGGGCAGTCGCAGTTGTTGATGATAAATGATCAAGAGTAATCCCAACGCACAGAGATTTCCGACAAACAGTACATTGCAAAAGGAGATAGGATTCCGCCCGTCTAAAAAATTAGCCGCGCCCAATTCAGTGAGTCGTCGTGTTACCGAGTTTGCGGCGCCAAAAATCAGAATCGCAATCATCAAATAAACACGGCCGGAAAGTTGAACACCGAAGCGCGGATTATCCATAAAACAGTTGCCAGAAAAATTACTCAGCCTTAAATATCACGATCGGCGGAACTTGCGATCGCATTCGATTCAAGCTGACTCTACTACTGTTTTCCAGGATCTCTCTGAAAATTTCCTGAATGGAATAAAATAGCGCCTATTCAGGGTAAAGAAATATAATCACCCCGGTATAGGCAGAACAAGTTGGAATAATGAATAATTGTTCAGTTTAACCCAGTAGAATCGCAAAAACCCCTCTCAGCCCGTCCAGGAGGCAAGTATATGACGGATTATATATGTGATTGCTGTTTCGATTACCCAGCATAATTTTAATCGAACAAAATTAACGGTTTTTGAAGGTCCTTAACATCTTCCGTCGTTTCGTGAAAGTTATCAAAAACACAAGTTGATTTCAAATTACCAGTGTCAGGCACTAAAACTTGTTTTTCCAAAGAGTCAGCATCATAACCATATAGTTCATCCAATGTCGTTTCTGCCTTCTGGGGATCTGCAAAATATTTGAAAACAATATCTGGAGTTAAACGTACAATTAATCCTGTATGGAGATAAAAAGATTCAACTCTTTCCTGAGCTATATAGATTCCATTTTTACTTTTCTTGCCACATCCATCTCCATCGAAAATTCTATAAGTCGCTTCAAGCTTTTTCCCAAAGCGTTCTCTTATCAGAGTCGCATGTTTTCTGGATAGGTTAATATCATCAAGAACGATATTACATAATGGATGTCGTCCTATGGTTATCATAGGTTGCTCTAATTGATAAAACTTATATGCATTATCTTGCTTCAAGATAATCGAGAAATTAGGGATCGGACCCATATGAGGTCCTGTGAAATTAGTGACCATTTTATTGTCTCGACAAAATTGAACTTGAGCTAACGACTAAACAGACCATACTCAATCTTATTGAAAGCAACTCAAAAGATGTGTGCGTGCATTCACGTGTTTTTTTAGATGCCCGGACTTGGACTAGGAAATAATGCTTAAAAAGAGTGTTTTTCTGTAGCCCTCAGGATGTAAGGATACAATATAATGATGAACGAAGAGCTAAATGACGCCGACATAATTTTCTATCTTTTTGGATAAAGATTGAGTGTTGCATACAAACAGGGAGAGACATTCGTTGATACATCCTGCAATTGAAACGCTCGATAAGAGAAGTCTTGCCGCTTTCTTTGCCTACAACTTGATGTCGTTTACAGGGAAATACCGCCCCATATAGCAGTCGCCTCCTTCGTAAGGTGGCGGCGGCGTGCCAGAGCGCTCTAGAATTAGGCAATTCAAAATTAGAAGTGTCCTAAGCGATCTGGCGAAAGCTATAGAACTGTAAAAATTAGTATAAGCGACGGACGGGGGCTATCACCATTCCTTTTCGGGATATGGCTCCAGTTTTTGTGTTTTTAACGATATTGTGATCGTTGCGAGTCCTTGAAGGAGGAAGTATCAGCACTCAAACCGCAAGGTCTGGTCAGGGCGGCAAGTTAGAAATCCAAGCTGAATCGGTGGAAGTGGATGGCAGCGATTTTGCGAATGGGGATATTCAACAGAGTCAAATTGAAGCGGGAACCATGGGGGCGGGCAACGCTCAAAATTTATCTATCAGGGGCGCTAAGCGTGTTGCTGTTACAAATGGCGGACGTATTAGTTCCGGCACTAGTACTCCCGATGCAGAGAGTGGTGAAGCGAGAGGTGGAGAGATCATTATTGAGAGTCAAGTCGTCGAAGTGTCCGGCACCACACCCGACCCCTTACCAGCGCTTTCTAGCAGCATCAACGCAGAACCCAGTGGGCTCGGGGAAGGCGGCAGTGTCGAAATCACCGCTGATAATATACGGGTGAACAATGGCGGGGAGATTACAACCAATGCTTCTGGCGCCGGTAACGCGGGCGAAATTCGGCTGACAGTAACGGGTGACAAGACCTTGCTGGTGAGTGGTGAGCAGCGAGGACGGGCGAGTTGTATTTCTGCCGGCACCACCGGAGACGGTCGGGCCGGAAATATTTTAGTTGATGCGACCGGGAACGTAATTCTGGAAGACAACGCGGAAATTAGCGTGAGCAGCACAGGCAGCGGCGACCCGGGCAATATTGAGCTATCTGCCCAAAATTTAACCCTCAATGACAGCCGGATTAGTGCCGTTTCTAGCAGCGGTCGCGACGCCAATATTCAACTTGCGATCGCAGATTTGCTGTTGATGGAGAATGGTAGTGCGATTACCGCAGAGGCTCAAAATAATGGGGATGGAGGCAATATCGACATTCGAGCGGATTTCATTATCGGTGTTCCGGCGAATGCGAATCAAATCCAAGCCAATGCCTTTGAGGGAGGAGGGGGCAATATTAGTATTTCCACCCGAGGCATTATTGGCATTACGCCGACTGCGAGCTCTGAACTAGGCGTCGATGGCAAGGTCGAAATTTCTAGCCCCGAGGTAGACCCGAGCCAAGCTGTGGTGAGATTGGCTGACGACCCCATCTCCACAGAAGTCATGCAGGCCTGCAGCCCGGGCGGTCAAACGGTGGCGCAAAGTGAATTTGTGTATACCGGTCGCAGCGGCTTACCCCCTAGCCCGACGGAGATTGTTACCCAAGGCGGTCCAACTGTTGGCTGGGCTACCGGCAGTGAAGCCACAACTCAAACGGCAGTTAAGGAGTATGAGGCTATGCCGGAGGGAACGCCAAGCCTAGTCGAAGCCAAGACCTGGCGGCACACCGCAGACGGTCAGATTCAGCTCGTGGCCGTGGCTCCCGTAGCAACCAGTTCGGTTGATTGTATGATTCAAGCGGATGCTGACGGTGAGGAGAGCTATGAGGCCGATTGATTGTTGCTTGGCGAGTTTACTCGTAATGGGGATTTGCCCGGTCGGGATCGCGCAAGTCCCGGCCCCAGTCTTGGACACTCTTCCTCGCGAGCGGCGCTTTGTAGAACCTCGCATTGTGACCCCTCGGGAGAGTCAATTAGTGCCGGAGCCAGAGCCGGAGCCACAGCCTTTACCCTCTCCAGCTGAGCTTTTGCCACCGGCCACGAGTCCGGCTGTCCCCGATATTCCCGACGTGCCGGGGACAATTACCGTTGAACGGTTCGAAGTTGAAGGGAGCACGATTTTTGGTCCCGAGGATTTTGCGCCGATCTTGGAACCGTTTACCAATCGACCCTTAACGTTTAGTGAGCTGCTTCAAGCGAGAACCGCGATCACGGAGCTTTATATTAATGCTGGTTACATTACCTCTGGCGCCTTTATCCCGCCGCAGACCCTCGATGAAGGGACGGTCATCATTCAAGTATTAGAAGGAACCCTCTCTGAGATCGAGGTTGTGGGGTTAGAGCGCCTGAATAATAGCTACGTGCGTAAGCGCTTAGAAATTGCCAGTGGGCCGCCACTCAATCGGGATCGCTTGTTAGATGCGTTGCAGTTACTTCAGCTAAATCCATTAATCGATAGTATTTCCGCTGAATTATCGGCAGGCGTTGAGCCAGGGACAAATACCCTAACGGTGACCGTTGTGGAAGCGAATGCATTTGGGGTGCCCATTCTGCTCGATAACGCTCGAGTCCCAAGTGTAGGGACATTCCGGCGACAGGTGGGAGTTCGTCATGGGAATTTAACTGGCTTCGGAGACGATATTAACATCAGCTATACCAACACCGATGGCAGCAATGCTCTGGATACGAGTTATAAAATCCCGTTTAATGCTCGTAATGGTACATTTCGCGCTAGTTTGAGCTATACAAATAATGAGGTAATTGAGCCGCCGTTTGATGTATTAGATATCAATTCGGAATCTTTATATTTTGACCTGTCTATCCGCCAGCCCATTATCTTAAACCCCCAAGATGAAGTGGCATTAGGATTGTCATTTGGCCGGGACAGTAGCGATATTGTGTTTCTTGAGGACCGAATAGGTTTCCCCAGTTTAGGGGCCAATAGAGACGGGGAAACGCGGGTCTGGAAGCTAGGATTTTCTCAGGAGTGGACTCGTCGGGGTGCGCAGCAGGTAATTGCCGTCCGTTCTAATCTTGTATTTGGCCTGGATATTTTTGATGCGACTCAAAATGACAATGCGCCCGATGGTGAGTATTTTGCTTGGCAAGGTCAGGGTCAATATGTCCGTCTCTTAGCACCCGACACATTGTTCTTCGTCCGGGGAGGCTTTCAGGTCGCGGATCAGGCTCTGGTCGCTCTCGAACAATTCACTGTGGGGGGTTTATTTACGGTTCGGGGCTATCGCCAAGATCAGCTACTCGTAGATAGCGGCTTATTTGCCTCGGCTGAAGTATTGATTCCTGTATTGCGTATTGATTCGATTGATAGCGTGTTGCAGATAGCCTCCTTTGTTGATGTCGGTTACGGTGCCAATCTAAAGGGTCGTCCGGATCCGGACCCCGATACGCTAGTTGGCATTGGCTTAGGGGTTCGCTGGCGTACGGGAGATCTCACCGCGCGCTTTGATTGGGGAATTCCTCTGATTAAGGTCGACGATAACGATCGCACGCTGCAAGAAGATGGTCTTTATTTCTCGTTGCAATACAGCCCGTTCTAATTTCTGTTGGCTCCTTGAGCGATTTAATTCGATGAAAGTTTCGTCTGCTTCCTCCAAACTGCTGTCATTAATCCTCGGCGTTGGATTTTCTGTGATCGCGAACGCGGTTTTCCCTACTGTGGTGAGCGCGGGACCGTCTTTAACCCAAGCCGGCAAGCAGTCTTATGAAGCGGGACGATATGCGCAAGCGGCGGAATATTTGGAAGCAGCGGGAGAGCCGTTCGGCAACCAGGTCAGCGAAGAAGCGGCGCTGATTTGGGGAAATTTGAGTTTGGTTTACCAAAAACTGGGTCGGTGGCCAGACGCAGAAACGGCGATCGCAAAAGGACAGGCTCAGCTTCCTCGGGGGAGTTCATTGGCTCAAGCGCAGCTCGATGACATTGAAGGTCAACTGAATTGGCAGCGGGGAAGGTCCCAACAGGCTCTCACCGCCTGGAATCGCAGCGCCAAAATTTATGAAGCGGCTGAAGCCGAGTTGCCCTGGATTCGTAATCGTCTTAATGCGGCTCAAGTCAAGCAGTCTCTAGGTCTCTATCGGCAAAGCCAGCGGACTCTGCAAGCTGCCCGTGAACGGCTAGAAGCCCAGCCCGACTCTACCCTCAAAAACGAAGTGGCTTGGCGGTTGGGCAATTCTTTACGACTGATTGGCGATTTTTCTGCTGCGATCGCAACCTTTGAAACGCTCTTGGCAACAGCTGCTCCGGCGCTCATTCCCGATATTTATTTGGCGCTGGGTCGTACTGAAATTGCCCAAGGGGAAACGTCGAGCGCACTTCAGCATTACCAACAGGGGTTAGCGGTGACCTCGCTGACGCCGGAACAATCCCGCCGATTGCAATTAGCGCAGTTAGCGGCTCTGGTGGAGCAAAATCCTGCTCAAGCTACTCAACAATATCAATCACTTACGCGCTCGCTCGCAGATTTAGCTCCCAGCCGGGAAACACTGTATATGCGGCTAGCCCTAGCAGAATACGGTTTACAGCTTGAACCGAGTAATACTCGCGAACTGGCCAATCTCGTTGCGATCGCAAAACAGGAAGCCGATCTTTTACAAGATCCCAGAGGTCAAAGCTTGGCGCTGGGGACGCTCTCCAAAATTTATGCCTCGACCAATCAAACTGCGATCGCATTGGATCTGGCACAACAGGCTTTACTGCTGGCCGAAACCTTAGAAGCGACAGATCTAGCCTATCGCTGGCATTGGCAGCTTGGTCAGCTTTACCGT
>JBCDHF010000266.1:0-6713 GCA_038750375.1 Cyanobacteria bacterium P01_H01_bin.15 | reverse complement strand
TAAATTTAATGGCGTTACCCAAGATGTTGAGCAGGACTTGCTTGAATTTCCCCCGGTCGCCTTGGACCCAGAGGTCTGTAGTCTGTGTGTTTTGAATCCACTGGAGCCCTTGCTGCTCGATGGTGGCGACTTGTAACTCAATGACTTCTCGCAAAAGGGGCTGTAGCTCAAATGGCTTAATCTTTAATTGCAGCTTCCCTGCTTCAATTTTAGAAATGTCTAGAACATCGTTAATGATTCCCAATAGATGAATAGCGGCATCGTAAGCCTGACCTAAATACTCTTGCACCTCTTCATCGCTATCACAAAGATCATCGTTGACAATACTTAAGCAACCAATGATGCCATTGAGGGGGGTCCGCAATTCATGGGAGGTAGTGGCTAAAAATTCTGTTTTTAACTGGTTTGCTCGGTGGGCTTCTTCCCAAGCCGTCAAAATTTCATCTCCTCGATTCCGAAGCTGCTTCACCATTTTGTTGAGCGCCTTTCCTAATTGGTGAAATTCACGAATGCGAAATTCATAAGGGATGGGATCTAACGATTGCAGGTGATGAGTTCCCAAGGCATAATCCCGTAATTTTTCCAACGGTCTAGCTAAGTCTCGGGCGATCAATAAAGTGGTCACTAAACTCGCCAAGATCAAGGCAGCCATGACCGATACCAGTAGATTGCGAATACCGCTCAAAAGATAAAAAACATCATCTAAGGGACTAAATGCGACGACAACCCATTGCTGCCCCTGTTCTTCAGTGATGGGGCTCGGGAGAGCGGTGTAGCCAGCTAGTAGCTCCTCACCGCCTTCAGAAAACGATAGAAAATGCAAAAAATCTTGGCGTCCAGAGAGCGCAGATCGGACAATACTCTGCAGTCGTTTGGTATGAGGCAGATCGGCTAAATTTTGACCGATTCGGGTGGGATAGGGATGAGCCAAGATGGTTCGGTTTTCATTGATTACCATCGGATAGCCTTCCAAGGATCCAGGCGCTAGCCTTTCGCGCTGAAGCAAGGCGGATTGGATAATCAAGGCGTAACGCAACTGTCCGTTAAGATCATAAACTGGAGCCGATAGTTGAAGAATCAGCTGTTGGTTTTCTAAGTCCCACTCTCTAGCATCACTAAGTTCAACATAGATTTGGTTCGGATCACTCAGTAGAGTGGTTTGGCGTAAATCCCAATTAGGGGGGCGTTCTTGACGAAGTGGTTGCTTACCACAAGTACTGGCATTTAGGGTTTGAGTATTTAGATTTAACAGTTGGACACACAGTAATTTGGAGGGAAGTTGTTGGCTCCATTGCTCAATAAAATTCTGCTGTTCTGTTGGGGATTCTAATTTTAGTTGGATAGCATCACTTGCCGTAATTAAATTAGCGCGTAGGCTTGCGTTTGCTTGTTCTATGCTTTGCATTTTGCGAATAGCACTTTCCGTCAGATTTTGACGAGCCGACTCCAGAAACGCGGATCGTGCCTTGCGATGGGTCACGTAAACTCCCATTAATAGAACTGGCACGCTAATGAGCAGTAGGCGGGAAAGTAGTATTCTGCGGAAGGAGGAGCGACCCCACGGCATTTGTTTGACTTTAATGTAGATTACAAGCAGGTTTTTGTCAGACCGAGAGTGTCGAGTCATTGACCCAATCCATTTTCGATTGAGCTGTTGCGACTAGTGTTTCATTGAGGCAGAGTGGCTATCCAGAACGCTTTTATTGTGCTTCTACTGTATGTTGATGATGAATTAACTCTCAGGAAGCGAGTAAATGTAATCATTTTTAGGGCAACCATGGCTATCAATTTAACGAATTTTTTAGGAATTCAGCTGGTTCGAGCTTGAGAGGGCAGCATCAAACGTTTTGATCGAATCTGTATCAACCTCCCAAATTGAATCGAGATAAAATTGTGTCTTTCTCGCTCAGCTAATCATGTGGGTTGATGTGTTGGTTGATTGCCCAGGAGAAGCCTCTGTGCTGACTTACGAGGTGCCATCTGGAATCAGCGTTAATAGCGGCACCGTTGTTTTAGTGCCCTGGGGCAAGCAGATGCTCAGCGGAATTGTGGTCAACACCCAATCCAGTTTTCCTGTGGCTTTGGCAGTGAACCAAATCAAGCCTTTGCAGGCGATTTTGACGGACCACTTTTTTCCGCCCCGTTACTGGAACCTATTACTGAAGGTGGCTCAGTACTACTGCACAGATTTAATTACCGTTTTAAAAGCGGCTCTGCCACCGGGACTATTGGGCAAGTCTCAACCTCGCGTTCGTCTTGCCCATTTTGAGCAGAGAGTTCTTGACGCCGATTTGTCCTTGGCGGCGCAACAAATTTTTAAACTATTGAACCAACCCGGAAAAAGCTATAGCTTGCGACATCTGAGACGCAGAGTTTCTCAAGCCGATCAGGGTCTACGTGAATTAACAAAACGAGGTTATTTAGAGCGTTACTTACGCCCACCAGCATCAGTAAAGCCTAAGTGTCAGAAAGCAGTACTGCTAGCGAATTCAGCCACAGCCGCTGAGCCTCTTACCCCTCGTCAACAGGATGTTTTGATGGTATTGCAGCGACGAGGTGTACAGATTTGGCTAAGTGAGCTTTTGCAGTTAACGGGGGCGAGTTCGACTGTGGTGACAGCCTTGGCCCGTAAAGGGTATGTGGTTGTGAGTGAGCAAGAGAAACTACGGTTATCCCAAGATGAGGTTGCTCAGGACTGTCCCAAAATCTTGACGCTTCAACAGGAAGCCGTGCTATCTAAAATTTTGCATCAGGATAGCTATCAACAATTTTTGCTTCATGGCGTAACCGGGTCTGGCAAAACCGAAATTTATCTCCAAGCGATCGCGCCGATTTTAGCCAGAGGGCAATCGGCGCTGGTATTGGTCCCTGAAATTGGCTTAACCCCTCAATTAACGGAACGATTTCGGTCCCGATTTGGTAAACGAGTTTGGGTTTATCACAGTGGTTTAGGAGTGGGTGAACGCTACGATACCTGGCGAGAATTACTTCGGGGTGAGCCAGTAATTGTTATTGGGACCCGTTCGGCGGTATTCACACCGATTAAAAATTTAGGACTGATTGTGCTGGATGAGGAGCATGATGCCAGTTTCAAGCAAACCACACCCCCACCGACATATCATGCTCGTCGGGTTGCCCAATGGCGCGCTGAAATGGCAGATTGTGCCATGATTTTGGGGACAGCGACCCCCGCTATCGAAACTTGGCAGTGCCAACTCCAACAGCAAGTTCAGTATCTCAGTTTGCCCGAACGAATTTCTGGTCGCCCTTTACCGCCGGTAGAAGTGGTTGACATGCGCCAGGAACTGCAGTCAGGTAATTATTCTTGTTTTAGCAGACCACTACAGCAGCAGCTACGCCAGCTGTCTCCTCACCAGGCTATTCTGTTTGTTTCTCGTCGAGGGCACAGCACTTTTGTCTCGTGTCGTAGTTGTGGCTCGGTGTTGGAATGTCCCCACTGTGATGTTTCTTTGTCCTATCACTATGCCTATGAGGGCGCACACCAGTCGTTGCGCTGCCATTACTGCAATTATCAGCAACCGCAGCCTTCATTTTGTCCTCATTGTCAATCTCCTTATCTCAAGCATTTTGGGAATGGAACCCAACGAGTTTGCTTGGACTTAAATAAAGAATTTCCTGCACTCAAGACGCTCCGCTTTGATAGCGATACAACCAGCGCCAAGGATGCCCATCGCCATCTGCTGAGGCGCTTTGCAGAAGGGCAAGCGGATGTATTGGTAGGGACGCAGATGCTCACCAAGGGTTTAGACGTTCCTAATGTGACCCTGGTCGGAATTTTAGCGGCAGATAGCTTATTATTCCATGCAGACTATCGAGCGGCCGAGCGAGCCTGTCAAATTTTATTGCAGGTAGCGGGTCGAGCGGGTCGAGGCGATTACCCCGGCCAAGTAATTCTGCAAACCTATGCACCCGAACATCCTGTAATTCAGGCTGTTGCAAAACATAGTTATCAGCAATTCTTGGAGACTGAACTACCTCAACGAAAGGAACTGAGCTACCCTCCTTTTGGTCTGTTAGTTCTATTACGTTTAAGTAGCCCAAATGCGATTGCAGTTGAACAAACGGCCGCTCAAATTGCTGCGGTGTGTCGGACTGTGCTGAGCGAGCAAGCTGAAATTTTAGGACCTGCTCCTGCACCGATCCCTCGAATTGCACGCCGCTACCGCTGGCAGGTGCTTCTCAAATTTCCGATGGAAACGGTATTGCCTCGCTCTCGACTGCGTAATCTCAAGACACTTTGTCCCAGCGGTGTCAGTTTAAGCTTAGATATCGATCCGCAGTCTTTAGACTAGGAAATTTGTTGAGAGGGGATTTTTCCCTCGTTTTCCTACTTTAGGGATGAATTTTATGGCGATTTAGCAATTCATTTTTTTAGCTATGCCCAACATAATTGGTTTGATGAGTGGCACCTCTGTTGATGGCATCGATGCTGCCTTGGTCGAAATTTCCGGTTCCGATCCTCTCCAGATTCAAGTCCAATTGTTAGCGAATCGGACCGTTGCTTATCCAAACGCATTACGAGAGCAAATTTTGTCAGTTTGTGCGGGCGCACCACTGTCCATGCCGGAATGGGCTGCTCTTGATGATGCGATCGCAACGGCCTTCGCTGAGGCCGCTCTAGCGATTGCGGAGGGATGGACTGTTGATTTGATTGGCTCTCACGGACAAACCATCTTTCACCGTCCTCCTGCCGAAAAGTTAGGGTATAGCTGTCAGCTAGGTCGGGGTGATTTAATCTTTGCCCTGACAGATCTTCCTGTTGTCAGTAATTTTCGAGCTGCCGATATTGCTTGGGGCGGCCAAGGGGCACCGCTCGTGTCTAAAGTTGATGCTGTTTTGCTGGGGCACGCCCAAGAAACACGCTGCATACAAAATATTGGGGGAATTGGGAACGTAACTTATCTCCCTCCTACTTTAAGCAATCATTGGGAGACTAAGATTCTTGGATTTGATACCGGTCCCGGCAATGCCCTTTTAGACTTGGCAGTTGAAAGACTGACGGAGGGAACTGAAACGTACGACCAAAATGGACGTTGGGCCGCTCAAGGAACGCCGGATTCTTTATTGATCTCTCAATGGCTAGGCCATTCTTATTTTCAGAGTCCGCCCCCCAAATCTACCGGACGAGAACTATTTAGTCCGACGTATTTAGATCTGTGTTGGCGATCCGCTCAAGCACGTGGGCTTGGTCCTGCTGATTGGTTGGCGACGTTGACTGACTTTACGGCTGCGAGTATTGCTAAGAGCTATCGAGAGTTTTTGCCACAGTTACCCAATCGCGTCCTTGTTTGTGGGGGCGGCAGTCGAAATCCCACCCTTTGTAAACGTCTCGCTGATTATTTACCCGATGCCAGGGTCGAAACCACTGCCGCCCATGGCATTGACCCGGAGGCAAAAGAAGCGATTGCATTTGCGGTGCTTGCTTACTGGCGCTATTTTGAAGCGATTCCTGGAAATCTTCCTGCTGTCACTGGAGCGAGCAAAGCATCGCTGCTAGGAGATGTCTGCCCTTTGTTATAGCCTTCGCCAGATCGCTTTGGACACTTCTGACTTTGAGTTGCCCAATTCTAGAGCGCTCTGGCGCGCAGTCGGCACCTCACGAAGGCGCGGACTGCTAAAAAGCACTAGGTCGCCCCTATATCGAACAATAAAATTTCTCACTTTGGATAGCGTTCAATAGACTTGTTAGGAAATAAGCAGAAAAAACAGCTGAAATGCTCACTAGGAAAGGCTTTCGACCTCTTTTTGACTGGAATCCCTGTAAGCTCTTGCTCATAGGCGTTTCAGCGATTCTATTGTCTATTTCCCAACAACTCTAATTAAACGCCATTTATACTAATGCCAAGCATCGGTTTTCTGGCAATGCCAATTAATTATTCTGAACGGCTTAGACTGACTTTCCTATCGCCGTGAGCCATCAATTTTTACTCGAAACTGGTCGCTGGCGCATCCAAGGGCGCTGGTGGCGAAGGACTGGCACTTCACAACTCGTTGAAGGCTTTACAAAAATTACTTGGGATCGACAAAATTGGTTCACGATGAGTACTAAACTTATTTTTCCTGAGACGAATCAACCAGAGGTTACTTATGACTATCGGGGTCATCTTAATCCCCAGGATCTTCAGTATACCTATGTTCTAAAGCAAAGTCTTTTAGGTAAAATCGAGGGAGAAGGCTGGATTGCCACAGATACGATTATTCAGCGCTACTCCGTGCTGGGTGATGCTCAGCGCCGTGCCGGCTTTGAAACTTATTTCCGCCTCGACGAAGACCTCTATCAATTTACCGGCGGTATTTCTACAGGGCACTATCTAAATGTTGCTATTGAAGCACAGATTAAGCGGCTCTAGCGTTTTATATCGGATTGGCTTCATCGACAATGGCGTTGAGTAAGGCAGGTTAAGTTCAGCGTTTATATGGAATCTACCATTCCAGCACCAGACGAGGATTGAAACTTGGATTTGCTTGTCAAGTGATTATGCTGATTAGCTCATAACTCATCCTAATTGTGAGAAGCCCAATCCGCGATTTTTTCACTTTCCCCTGTCGGGCACTGATCATTCTTTTTTCAAATGGGCATACTAACGAGGGTAATCCTTCTCCGTCTCGATATGGGGGCGGTGGACAAAAAATCGTGGAGCCAGTAAGGAACTCTTCCTGCCCATGAGCAAAGATCCAAACTTTAACCGTTT
>JBCDHF010000265.1:0-6721 GCA_038750375.1 Cyanobacteria bacterium P01_H01_bin.15 | reverse complement strand
AGCAGAATTGGAATATCCGGAAGGTCACACCAGTCGCAGTATTTACGCGGTCTTCCCGATTACCAATGTCTCTGAAGCGGCAGAATCGGTTTTGGGTGAATTTTTGCCTGAGTTGGGAGTGGCAGTCTGGACCACAACCCCTTGGACGATCCCTGGTAACTTGGCGGTTGCAGTAAATCCGGAGCTGACTTACGCCGTGATTGAAGGCTGTCCTCAGTCTAAGTTTGTGATCGCAGCCGTAGATTTAGTCGAAACGCTAGCTGAAAAGTTTGAAACGTCGTTGCAAGTTAAGGCAACTTTTAAGGGTGAACTTTTAGAGCAGTGCACTTACAAGCATCCTCTGTTTGATCGGGAAAGTCCGGTTGTGATTGGCGGCGACTACATCACCACGGAATCCGGGACGGGCTTGGTACATACGGCCCCCGGTCATGGACAGGATGACTATATTGTGGGGCAACGTTACGGACTGCCGATTTTGTCTCCAGTGGATGATAAAGGGACTTTTACTGCGGATGCAGGGAAGTTTGAGGGGCTCAATGTTCTGAAAGACGCCAACGAAGCGATTATTACAGCGTTAACAGAAGCAGGCTCGTTGCTTAAAGAGGAAGCCTACCAACACAAATATCCTTACGATTGGCGCACCAAAAAGCCCACTATTTTCCGGGCAACGGAACAGTGGTTTGCCTCGGTGGAAGGATTCCGGGATAAAGCTTTAACTGCGATCGCAAATGTGAAATGGATTCCGGCTCAAGGTGAAAATCGGATCACGCCGATGGTGGCGGATCGCTCGGACTGGTGTATTTCCCGGCAGCGGAGTTGGGGGTTGCCGATTCCTGTTTTTTACGATGTTGAAACCGGAGAAGCATTACTCAATGAAGCGACCATTAAACATGCCGAAGCGATCATTCGCGAAAAAGGATCAGATGCTTGGTGGGAGTTAGACGAATCCGAGCTGTTGCCGCCGGAACATCGCAATGACGGCCGGACCTATCGTAAAGGGACCGACACCATGGATGTGTGGTTCGATTCCGGGTCGTCTTGGGCTGCCGTTGCCGATCAGCGACAGAACTTGAAGTATCCGGTGGATATTTACCTGGAAGGCTCCGATCAACATCGCGGGTGGTTCCAGTCCAGTTTGCTGACTAGTGTGGCGACTCATGGGGTTGCGCCCTATAAAAACGTGTTGACCCACGGCTTTGTCTTGGATGAGAAGGGATTCAAGATGAGTAAATCCCTCGGCAATGTGGTTGATCCGCTGTTAATTATTGAAGGAGGCAACAATCAGAAAAAAGATCCGCCGTACGGTGCCGATGTCTTGCGTCTGTGGGTGTCATCCGTTGACTACAGCAATGATGTGTTGATCGGTCAAACGATTCTGAAACAGCTTGCCGACAGCTATCGCAAGATCCGCAACACGGCTCGGTTCCTCTTAGGCAACCTCCATGATTTTGAGCCCGCAAAAGATGTGATCGCATACGACGACTTGCCAGAGCTAGATCGCTATATGCTGCATCGCATCACTGAGGTGTTTACAGAAGTAACGGATGCGTTTGAAACGTTCCAGTTTTATCGCTTCTTCCAGACAGTTCAGAATTTCTGTGTGGTAGATCTGTCCAATTTCTATCTGGATATCGCCAAGGATCGTCTATATATTAGCGCGTTGGATTCCCCCCGTCGTCGAAGTTGTCAAACTGTGCTTGCGATCGCACTTGAAAATCTTGCTAAAGCGATCGCGCCAGTGCTATGTCACATGGCCGAGGATATTTGGCAGCATCTTCCTTATCCTACGGGGACAAAATCGGTGTTCGAAGCGGGCTGGTTGAAGCTGGAGGAGCGTTGGCAGCAGCCAGAACTCGCGGAGACTTGGCAGATGATGCGTCAGTTGCGCGGTGATGTCAACAAAGTGATGGAACAAGCGCGGGCGGAAAAAGCGATCGGCTCTTCGTTGGATGCGAAGGTCCTGCTAAATATTCCCGATAAAGCGCTTCAAAACACGTTGCAAGCTTTTAACCCGCCGGATGATCTAGGCGATAACCGAGTGGATGCATTGCGGTTTTTCTTTTTGTCTTCGCAGGTTGAACTTCACGATTCAGCGGAGTCTGTGACCCAAGTCACTTATAAAGCCGAGTCGAATTTGGGCGCCATTGGCATCGTTGGTGCTGATGGGAAGAAATGCGATCGCTGCTGGCATTATTCAGAGTCGGTGGGCAATTTTGAGGACGATCCAACCCTTTGCGATCGCTGTGTCGAGGCGTTGGAAAATCAGTACTAGCCGTATGCACGTCATCTATTTGCATGGGTTTGCTTCAAGTCCACGATCGCAAAAAGCCGTTTATTTGGTGAAGCGGTTGCGGTCTCTTGGATTAACCGTGGAAATTCCGGATTTGAATCAGGGGGATTTTGCGAATTTGACGTTGACTCGGCAGTTGGTGCAGGTAGGCGCACTGATTGAGGCGGTATCTGAGCCGTTGTTATTAGTGGGGTCAAGTTTTGGCGGGCTGACGGCGGCTTGGCTGGCGGAGCGTTATCCGCAAGTTTCGCGATTGGTGTTGCTCGCTCCCGCGTTCGAGTTTGCGGCGCAGTGGTTACCGAAGTTAGGTCCGGAGATGTTGGCAGAGTGGGAGCGGACAGGGCGCTCCAAATTTTTTCACTATGGCGATAATAAGTTTCGATACCTCAATTACAACTGTATTCGGGATTTACAGCGCTATGATGACTCGCAGCTTCAGCGGGAATTGCCGACTTTGATTTTACATGGTCAACAAGATGAAACGATCGCGGTTGAGAGTAGTCGCCGCTATGTTGAGACGCATCCGTGGGTTAAGTTAATCGAGTTACCTAGTGACCATACTTTGCTCGACAGTATGTCCTTGGTATGGGCTAATATGAAGCCTTTTTTACCAAGCTCGGGGCGTTGAAGTCAGGCAGAGTTAGAAATGATGAATGACTTTTCCTGATTTTATTGGGAGATCTTGTCTGGATTACACATATAGCTCCTGATTTTTTTCCCCTCGCACATCTATTTCTGACTTGCCATACTAACGATATCCTGAAGGGTTGATAATTCGGTTTGTTCGGCAAGAGATTTTCTGGGAAGGATTATTACTTATTTGGGAAACGTCGTTTTCTACATTTTAGAATCATGAATATGTCAAATTTACAAGACTGGTTCCTTACTCCAATTGAGCGATCTTTAAACTTCGCTCATGATAAACATTGGCTCTCGTTTCTCGTTGTCTTGAGTCTGTCTCGGCAAGAATTGATTGCTCTCTACTGCGCTTGAGGAGGATGTGTCCATTCTGGCTAAATTCATACCTTGGATTCAGCAACTCCGAACTTTATTCTTCCGTAAACGAGAGTTGTTCTCTCAGTTCGAGATTCTTCAAGATCTCAGTTTGTGATCGCAAAACCGGCCGAAATTCATTTTTCACATAAGACTCTAACTGATCGCCAACGTGGGGAGAGCCCGGTTGGGAGGCGTTACCATAGACCATTAAAGACTTTGCTTGGGGCGGATCGCTAAACTCCACCGCCAAAATAAACGTATCCCCTGCGATCGCCTGGAATTTTTCATCTTGGTCACTGGCAATGTCCATAACCCGCAAGCTGCCCAAATTGCCCGGAGCACCACTAGCCGGGACTGCCTGCTCTCCCGTTTTCAGTTGCACCACGTCGCCCCAAGAAACCGCCAAATCGTCATAAAGAAGTTGGACTTGGGCCGCCGTTCCTTCTAAAACGGCTAAAGCCAAATTAATGTCGCGGAGTCCGTTGGGCGTATCTAAGGGCTCTGCCGCAGTCCAAGGACGCGAGAAAACACCTTGGGCTTTCATCGAGAGCGCCCACAAATAAAAGAGAACCGCCCCTTTACTCTCGGGAGTCGCTTGGCGATCCCATTGCGCCAGAACCTCCGCCGCCTCTATGCCAATGGGATTAGCTAAGGCTCGGGCCGTGGGAACTAATTTATCGAGAATGCGCTCGGCCATCTCAATTTCGCTGGACATTTTGAGATCAATTAACTGCTCCAATGTCCAAGCGTCTTGAGCAATTAGTGCTTTCAGAGATCGCTGGGCGCGCAAAATGTTATTCGGTGTGCCGCTCAGATCTGGCGGTGCCAACGTGGCAGGGTAGTCAGCCGGATTTAGCTGCCTGGGCCAAGTGCTAGTCCAAGGCGGGTCGTTGGTATTTTGCAACCAGCCTGTTTCGGGATTAGTGAGCTGAGGTAGCGCAGAAAACGATAGGTAGTCCCCCCAATCGGGCCGTGAACTCGAAATAACGCTCTGCCAATCGGCCCAAGTACCGGTTCGCTCTGGGATCAAGCCATTAAAGACGTAATAAATATCGCCCGTCTTATCGCCATAAAGGACGTTAAATAACGGCAACTGCTGCTGAGCTAAAGCACTTTTAAATTCAGTTAGATTTTTCGATCGCATCATATCCCAAAACTGCTGAGGGATATCGGGACGATCGAGCCCGATAACTCGGAGTACATAGGCGTGATTGTCGCGAATGCCCAGTACCGGACCGATGACCGTATCTTGTTGTACGAAGTGTTCTGTGCGTAGGTTGCCCTCGGGTTGCTTGATCTTGAGAGAAACAACTCGCTCGGTAAAGGGTTGCGTCTGACCTTGCCACTCATAACCACCTGTCACTAAGGGCAATTCATAAATATCTGCTCCATCCAGAGGATTTACCGTCAATGCCCATCCCAAGTAATCATTAAATGCGATCGCAAGAAACGGCATCCCGACGAGTGTGCCCCCATAAGCGTTGAGATTATCCGCTACTAAATGCGCTTCAAACCACCAAAAAGGATTCGACCAGGGAAGGTGCGGGTTTGCCACCAGGAGGGCGTTTCCGGATTCACTTTTCTGGGGACCAATGACCCAGGCATTCGACCCTGCCGACTGACGAATTTGGGTTTGTAATTGCTCAATAGCGATCGGGTTGGTCAAAAAGTGGAAATGTAGAACGCGTTGAATATGAGCCAAAACATCGATTCCCGTCAATGGCAACACCGCTTGCCAAGTTGCGTCAATGGTTTCAGGATGTTGGCCTACGTAGTCGTTAATGCCTTGAGCAAAGGCGTCTAGGTGGTCCTGCATGTCTGGCGTCTGACCGTCGTACCACTGACGAGCCCTGTCGGGAATGCCCATGGTATGCGTGAAGTGGTCTGATTCTTGATAAAGAATGCCGCCCAATTCTGCCGCCTGCCCTCTGGCCTGGGCATAGAGCGTTAGTAAGCGATCACCATGATTGCGAGCTTGGGCCCAGCCCAGTCCATAACTAAGCCCCGTTGGGGAGGAACTATAGATATGGGGAACACCCCAGGTATCCCAGAGGATTTCAGGGGCAGTTCGAGAATGGGCTACCGGAGACAGACTAATCACTAGCAGCAGGGTAATAATGAACCCCAAAATAAATAATTTGAGTTTTTTCAAGGATCAATGAACTTTTGGCTATTGAAATCAGAACCTAGCGATTACAGTATCACTGACCTCGAAAATGACGGAAAGACCATTTGGGACGGTGTCCGCAACTATCAAGCCCGTAATTTCCTCCGCCAAATGGTGCGGGGAGATTTAGGTTTTTTTTATCATTCGAACATTACGCCGCCGGGGATTGCAGGGTTAATGCGCGTTACGCAGAGTAATGTGATTGACCCGACCCAGTTTCAGCCCAAGAGTCGCTATTACGATCCCAAAGCAACACCAGAAAAACCTCGCTGGCAAACCGTTGAGCTGGAGTTTGTGGAGCGGTTCCCTGAAATGCTGCTGCTGGGGACGCTGAAAGCGAACTTTAACGAAGATGAATTGCTCGTCATTCGCCGGGGTAATCGACTGTCGGTGATGCCCGTTGGAGAAAAGGTCGCCGAGACGATTTTGACGTTGGCGCAGGCAAAATATCTGCCGTTTGCTAAATGAATGCCGCTGCTTGGATCCCTCGAGCTAAAGATCTCGGTTGAGTTAGAGGTCTAAATCGTTGGATTGATTAAACGGTAAGCCCAATGAGTCGAGCCAGGTTCCCGGGTCGGGATTTTTGCCCAACACTTGAAAGGTCAGAAGGATCGTGCCCAGCACCATGAGAATCAAGCCAAAAAAACCATTTTCGCCAAACAGAATGAGCCCGACCACCGTTAAAAAATAGGGGGCAATAATTTTGCTGTAGGACCGAGCCCGCAGCAGCGCCGGATCGCTTGGGGTTTGCAACGTTTCGAGCTCTTTTGCGATCGCAGATTTCGCCGGATTGAGTTCAATGGGGCTGGGCTCAGGGTTCGTCATGGCAACCTCGAACGGGAATAGACTCGCTAGCCAGTGTACCGCGAGAGCCTAGGCTGCGTGCTCAACGAAGGAAACTCGCAATTAAAAGCAAAATTGTTCAGCGGTCCAGACCCCGCGCTCGTCTGAAAATAGGAGCGGTTTGCGATCACGACTTCACCATGACGCTATCTACATCAAAAAGTCAGGTGATAAGAACGGCGACGACAAGAGCGGTCAAAGAAATAATGAGGGACCCAATCACAATGCCGGCCGCAATATTTCCATTCATTATCTCTTGACGGAAATTTATGGGGCTAATTTTGTCGAAAAAACGATAGCCAGAATAGACAATCAGGGTGCCAATAAACGCCCAGAAAGCCGTTTCCGCGATCGCATTACTGATAGCCATCATTGATTTATCCGCCGTCGTCGATACCCAAAGTGTATCATAGGGTTAATTTTCT
>JBCDHF010000264.1:0-6723 GCA_038750375.1 Cyanobacteria bacterium P01_H01_bin.15 | reverse complement strand
GTTTTTGATTCTTTACGAAGTGGTATTCCAGAGTCAGCCGAGGTGAACTGATTATCCTCCGGGGCGTTTTTCGTGGGTTGAGGATAGTCTCTTTCTCGGCGCTCAAATCGACGAGGGCGGGGGCTTTTGCCCCCTTTTTTATAGGGGCGAGACCGATGGGCGCGACCTCTCTGATCAGCGCTACGAGTAGATTTCCCGGGTTTGCGGGGGTCACGGGACGGACGAGGACGTTCAGCCATCAGGTTTAAATATGCAGATAGTGGATAGACCGAGGAGACGGAGGCGTCATTCTAGCCAATTTTTTGACTGCCCCGGGATATGAAAAATCTTAAAAGTGGGGCCAGGGGATTTGCGCTAGCAGCTCTGCTAGACGAGTTGGATTATCCAGATAAAGCTGCCCTAGCAATGTTTCTAAGCCGGAGGCTTCTTGATAAATTTTGGGATTAAGCTTGCGTGGTACTCGCCCCGCCCCATTGCGCCCGCGCTTAACCACTTCTTGCTCCGCTGGAGATAACTTTGGCCATAGGTGGGCCAGATATATTGCCTGAGTTTCTGCCCGAACCTGACTGACAACCTGTTGATGATAATTCTGAATCCGTTGGTGAGGTAACAGGTAATAGCGACGAACAAACAATTCGTACACACTATCGCCCAAATAGGCTAACTGCGAGGGAGATAGTGCTCTCGTATTGAGTTGATTGCACAAAACGAGGGGCTGCTGCGATGAAGCCATTGTTTGTCTGCAACTTCAGCCCATTGCGGGACTTAGGTCATGAGTAGAGAACCGGCCGGAAAGAAAAACTCCAGCTACCTTCACGTACGTCCACAACGCTCGATAGTAGATGCGAAAATCCTTAAGAGAACGTATAAGAATTTTTCTGCTATGAAGTGCTCAGAACGAACATCGTCTGTATTTACAGAACCGTCATAGATATTAACTGCTAGCCGCAATCGCAGCCTCAAGAGAGGGATGTAGTGTAAAAAATTTATCTAAGCGGGCTAATTTGACAGTCTGAGTGACGCGTAAATTAGTCACAATTTGTAAGCTTCCTTTATTCTCGGTCGCTTTCTTATAAATTTGAACCAGTGCCCCTAAGCCGGAGCTATCTACGTTATCAATTTTGGAAAGGTCTAGAACTAGATTAGGTGAATCTGTTTCTACGCATTCACCCAGAACTTTCCGGAGAGTGGACTCAGAAAACGCATCGAGTAACCCAGTTAGTCGAATTATTTGGTATTTTTTGTGTAATTCGCGAGTCCCTCTAAGGCTTACCGTTAAATTAAGTGGCTCAGAAATAACATCCTCCTAGACTTAGGTCCGCAAAAACTGACCATTAGTATAGCGCCTCATTTTTGAATTTCTATAACGTTAAAACGAAGCGCTAGTACTGGCTTTCTTGGAAAAAGTTGTGACAATAACCGAGTTTGCTCAACTCTTTCGGGGGCGAGACGCACTTAGTTCATCCTGTCTTCTGGCTCCGAAGTTGGGCAGCGTTCTCTTCTGGAAGAGACGGATTAATACTCAGGCCCGAGCCGACTTCAAAGCCAGCAGGTGTGGTTAAGCGGGGACGAATCTGACAATACCAATGAAGCTGGGGCTCTTCGGCTTTGTAGCGAGGGGCCGTATGAATCGAATAGTTGTAGTCGGGATTATCCAGAAGAAAGTACAGTTTGGCCAGGATCTGCTGCAACAGTTGGGCAAATGCTTTTTTTTCTGGCGAGCTGATATCGCCGAAATCAGCTTTGTGTTTTTTCGGCATTAGCCAGGTCTCATAGGGAACTTCGGCTGCGTAAGGAATAAAGGCTAAAAAATACTCGTTTTCTGCAACTAAACGCGGACCTCGGGATTCATAGTTCAGTACATCGCAAAACAGGCATGTGCCTTGTTGATCAAAATAAAGTTGAGCCTGTTCTTCCTGATAGCGTCGAATCCTGGGCACGATAGCGGTGGCGATGATTTGCGAATGCGGATGCTGTAATGAGGCACCGGCAGTCGGTCCATGATTGCGAAAAATGGTCACCATCATATTTTCATGGGCAGCCATCAATGCAAGGTACCGCTGATGGTACACGTCAATGAGAGTTTCAATAGCGGCAAGGGGGGAAATTGCTGGATGTAGATTGTGTTTCGGGCTCTCTATTACAACTTCTTGGTGACCATGGCTCGGCATGCTCAGATATAAATTCTGCTTGACTCGGGTTAGTCCGACATCCGCCGAAAAAGCGGGGAATCGATTGGGCACCACCCTGAGCTGCCAGTGGGTTT
This sequence comes from Cyanobacteria bacterium P01_H01_bin.15, assembly GCA_038750375.1. GTDB lineage: Bacteria > Cyanobacteriota > Cyanobacteriia > Cyanobacteriales > JAAUTE01 > JAAUTE01. Next base: position 4,457 of record JBCDHF010000264.1, on the reverse strand, counting down.
CGTTAGGAATAGCTAGGATGACACCGCCAAGTTCTGCCTCATTGCCAGGGCAAAAAGGGCAATTCGGATCATGGGCGATCGCTGGAGACGACGTTGTAGGGACAACCTTAATATCATGGGGGCGTTTACCTCTTCGAGGAGCGTAAACAACCCATTCTCGCGTGAAAATATTTTGACGAATATGGCCGCTATCCATGACTAAAAATTAGAGAAGCAGGGATTAATGACGAATCGGCGGGCAGGATCGTCTCTATCATGATTTCGTAGGATTTTTAGGAAAGTGCTGTTCTAGATATTTCAGGGTGCCAACTTGTTCAAGCTCAGCTTGTTTTTTCAGCACGTTGTCAGCTTGGGACTGGCGATAAGCTTTTAATTTATCTTGTAAAGCAGTATCAAATGCACTCAGAATCTGGATAGCCAGCAAGCCCGCATTTTGAGCATTCCCAATGGCAACGGTTGCTACTGGGATGCCGCGAGGCATTTGGACGATTGAGTAGAGTGAGTCAACACCGCTAAGGCTTTTGGTTGTGACAGGGACACCAATAACCGGTAACGGCGTGAGTGCAGCAACCATCCCTGGTAAGTGGGCGGCACCACCGGCTCCAGCAATAATGATTTTTAGTCCGCGATCGCAAGCGGTCTGAGCATAATTCACCATCCGTTCCGGGGTGCGATGGGCTGACACAATCGCCACTTCGTAAGGAACGAAAAATTGCTCACAGATGGCAATGGCGTTTTTCATGGTGGGCAGATCAGAGTCACTGCCCATAATGATGCCAATGAGAGGTGCTGCAGAGTTGCTCATATAGCCTGATGCCAGATCGTTTGGACGCTTCTAATTTTGAGTTGCTTAATTCTAAAGCGTTCTGGAACACAGCTGCCCCGTTACAAAGGTAGCGACGGCTATAAATTTTCAATAACAACTCCACTGATATTAATCATGATTTAAGGGAGGTCAAGGCTTGTTGGACGGAAGACTCGTTCAACAGATTGATGACTTGCTGTTGCTGTTCTGGGGTAAAAACAGTCTGGAACTTCTGATTGTTTGCATTCGTGATTGCACGGTTTTGCATGTCTTTCCAGGGTTCGTCAGAACGGGTCACGGTTTTGGCTGCTTGTCCATAGTTTTGGAGCAGCGTCTCTTCAAAAGGGAGTCCGATCGATTGGCAGAGTTTGCGGAGGGTCACAGCGGGGCTATCAACGAGGGTTTCATAATTGACCAAGATATGGTTCGGCCGGGTTCGACAGTCTAGGCTTAAAGCAACATCTCGCTCCCACTGTTTCACGCAGCGCTCGATGGACCAGGTTCCTCTCCACGGCTCTGGATATTTATGGGTAACCTCATATAGTGATGCTACGACATCGGCACCGTTACGAACTAAGTGAATGACCTGGTAGGGATTTAACGCAATACATTTTTCCAAATGAGTAATAAAACGAATGTGACCTGGGGTCTTTTCCAGCCACCAAGTTTTCTGGGCAACGGTCGCTGCGTGATCTAAGGCCTCGACAAAGCTTTGTAAATAATCGTTGGCACGGGTTGAGCGCCGCGGTAAATATTGCGCTAATTCGGGAGACCCAATCAGTGCAAAAAACGCTTGCATTCGTTGTTTCGCATAGGGGGCGGCTAGGCCGAGTTTGCGTGCCCAAAATCCACGATTGTCTAGGGCGGCAGCGCAGAAATGGGATTCGGGAAACGAACAAATTTGAGAATGGGCCGCTAGTAAACTCTGGAGGAGGGTGGTGCCAGAGCGAGGACAGCCAACTAAAAATAAACGCGAGATTTCAGATGGCATCAACTTTAACGAAAAGGGACTTTCCCAAATCTATCAGTTGTTGCCTGGTTCGTAACCTAGCCGAAACAAGGTATCAACGAAGAGGATTTTGCAACATTGCTTATGTTGCTCGTTAAAAATTGCTTGCCATTCACCGGGTTCGCCTGAGCGAATGTGGCGAGATTTGCGTTGCTTATAAGCGTTTAGATGAGATCACCTAATAGTGGCGAGACCAATGGAGACTAACTTTAAACGTATAATGCTTAAGGGCTTTGTTGCATAAATCAAGTTTTCAAGGTCTGAAACCCTTATATAGCAACGATTATTCATGCAACAAAGCCATGTTAAGTCGTTAAACACACCAATATTCGGAATTAGCGATTAAGTTTTCATTCGGAGTAGATTGTCTACCAGGGGATATCGCTGTTGTGGAACAGCCGTTATCAATAATACCATCGTTGAATTTTTCCATTTTGGCTGATGATTTTACCGTTGCAGATAATTCCTTCTCGCGAGTGCCAAAACTATCAATTTCCGGTATCAAGATGGGCCCAAAGCTGACTGACTCGTCCTGAAGGTCTAAAAAGGATCTAAATATTGATGCAGGCTGTTTCGGCGGTAATGGAATTAGCTGAGACTCGGAATATTTCGATAACGACTGAATAGGTTGAAGACGCGTCTCAACTTCGGCTTCTCAGGGGGGTGACAGTCCGGCTAGAATCTTTTCTCAGTAAGCTTTGTAGGGATTGAGACCCTCAATAAAAGTGGGAGTAATATTGGCAGCGCAATGTATTGATTGATCCGGATTAGCCCTAGTAAGCGGTTCATTTAGCCAAAATTGTCATTTTTTTTTGATAAGCAATCGTCCGAACTTAGAATAGCGCTCATCCTCCAGGCTCCCCTTTATCAGAACTTTTCAGACCTTTTGCCACCCCCTGAGCTTCGGCTTCCATAGCAGCTTTGTTCCCAACAAGCGCAAGGTTATGTCTTGATATTTCCCGATAGATGCTCAACGTTTTTTTGAATATTTGATGTTGAAGCGTTCGGATTGAGTGTTTGTGTATAGCGACCTCGGATGGGTAGAAATAGGTTCTAGCAAAATTCAACTGGAGCCACGTAGTGCTTGCCAAAGCTCTTGATATTTTTGCTCGATCTCAGGCGACAAGGGTTCTAAAAATTCACTGCGATCGCGGATGCTAGCGGAGAGCAAAAATAGAGGATTTTGCTGAAGTTTGGGTGGGAATTCTTCAGTGGGCTGATCCAATAAAACAGGCGAGCCGGCAGCCGTCCGCGCCGCAATATTAGCTGCGACCTTTGGTTGCCAGCAATGCTCAATCCAGGCGGTTGAAATGGGACTGTTTTTCATTCCCTTGGGCTTAACCCACACATCGCTCCACAGTATCGTTCCAGATTCAGGAGCAATGGCTTTGAGCTTGGGATTGCGAGCGATTAAGGGCAAGATATCTTCAGACCAGCCCACACCCATCCAACTATCCCCCAAGACGAGAGGTTGGAGATACGTGTTGGAGCTATAGAACATTACGCGATTTTGGAGTTCTTGGAGCGTGGGGAGTAAGTCGGTTGGGAGCTGAGTCGCGTTGGGGGAAGCGCCCAATTTTTTCAAACCGATCGCCAACACCAAGCGATAGTCGGCAGGCAGAGAGAACCGCTGAGCCAGCTCCGGTCGCCACAAGTCCGACCAATCAGTAGGGATCCAATCAAATTTTTTGAGCTTGTCTTCTCGATAAACGATTAATAAACTGCCCCACCGGTAAGGTGCGCCCCAAATTTTGCCATTTTTTGCCAGAAGTCCTTGAGAATCTCGTTTAACAATGGCTCGCCACGGTGCCGGTAAGCGTTCAAACTTCGGCAGCTCATTTGGCTCAAAGGGATCCAGTAATTCTTTTGTGATCGCAGAGGTCAACCAATAGTCTCCTAAGGTGGCGAGATTAGCTTGAGGTCCTGGTTTATTGCCTTGACGCAGCTCCGCAAGAGTGGGGATACGAAATTGGGATTGATTGGCAACTTCGTCCCCTTGCCAGACCTGCAAACGCGCAAAAATATCGGCGAGTTGGGGTTGAGCGGTCCAGCTAAAATCGGTGCCTTGCTCGCCTTTCTGAAATGCTTCTAGAACAGAAGCCGGAATAGACCCTTTCAGGAGCAGCAGTGAAAATGCCTGGGCGCGATCGCAGCCTGCAAGCAAAGGGAGAACACTAAGACTACATAATCCTTGCAAAACACGCCGTCGCTTGATCATCCTCTCCCTCCAAAGCCTGGTCTATCTTAGCTGTGCGAGGAGACAGTGGGGTCTGTCGCCTGGTTTTTCGCTATCTACAACTATAGAGTTAGCGAATCGTCAGGATATAGTTGCCCCTGCCATCTTTCGTGTATGAATTGATAATGATGTAATAGGCTCCGTCTTCCGGAAGCTGAATTTTGAGCGAAGCGTTCTGATTGCCGCCGCCAATATCATCACTTTCCTGTAACGTCACTTTGTCTGCATTTGCGATTGCAAGATACGGGTCAAAATCATCGCTTTCTAGAACAATATCGAGCACATCGCCGGATTTGCCTTGAATGACGTAGAGATCAAACAAACTGCCGTCATCTAACTGATCGTCATTATCATCCAGGATACCACTGCGCTGGAGTCGGGGGGGCGCTGTTTGCTCAGGAGTTAGG
>JBCDHF010000263.1:0-6743 GCA_038750375.1 Cyanobacteria bacterium P01_H01_bin.15 | reverse complement strand
TGAGCCAACAGGTAACGGACGTAGAGGTTGATCGTGCAGCGAGCGGTTGAGGGTTTAGTAAGACTGCGCAAAGGAATCGTTAATGCAACACCTTTGACTTTCAACTCACAAATTCAGTCCCCTGTCAAGGCGTAAGTCCTGTTCACTTATTGGCAAGTCGGTGAACGATTTCTCGATCGCATGGGGCAGGTCGTCCAAACCGATAGCTTTCTGAATGGTTCTCTGGCACTGCGAGCTGCTCTGATCGCGGCCTCAGTTGATGGGGATGGCATTACGTCGCTGGAAGTAATACAGGAATATCCCCTCGATGTCATCCAGCTTAACTTTCCATTGCTGCAGCAAATCGTTCGAGAAAATCGTCGCTTCTTTGCCGATCAGGAAAAAGTTTTGGCTCAATTTCAGACCCTAGGGGAAGCTGAAGCAACTACATTTTCTGTTACTCCTGATTCTGTTGTGCCAACACGTGCGGGCTCCTATTTGTGGGAGCAAGAGAGTCTGGCCTTTCAGAATCCCTTGCGTGAAGGTAAGATTCCCTTCGACATTTATTTGCCTCAACAGACAACGGCAGGGGCTACGCCCGTTATTGTGTTCTCCCACGGGGTTGCATCTGGTCGTAATGCATTTGTTTATTTGGCTCAGCATTTAGCCTCTCACGGCTATGCTGTAGTCGTGCCTCAGCATGATGACGACAGTCAGAAATATTCTCAGTTTCTGGCAGGGGTAGATCGCCCCCCTAATCCAATTACGCTCGTCAGCCGTCCTCGCGATATTTCTTTAGTTTTAGATGAGTTAGAAAGGCTTGCTCAAACACATGAAGACTACGCCCATTTAGCAATTGACAACGTTGGCGTTCTGGGACATTCCTTGGGCGGGTTTACCGTATTGGCAGTTGCTGGAGCCGAGTTTAATTTTGAGAAAATACAGCAAAACTGTTCTCTAGCAGAGCGTAATCGCCCTTCTTTGAATCCCTCATTGCTTGTGCAGTGTGATCTGATCGATCTGAAAGATCAGGCTCCTTTTCAACTACAAGATGATCGTATCAGCGCTGTTTTTGCTCTAAATCCTCCGACAAGTCTATTTTTTGGGGAAGCAGGACTAGCTCAAGTCGAAATTCCCACGTTTCTGGTTGCGTCAATGGCCGATATCGTAGTGCCTGCAATTCCAGAACAGATCGATGCCTATCGATGGTTACAAACTGATAATCGATACTTAGTTGCGATTGAAAATGCCACCCACTTTACATTTCTAGAGGGCGATCTAACGGAAGGAGCCCTTCCTCTCCCTAGTGCTTTGCTGGGGCCAGAGCCCCAACAGGCTCGCCCCTTATTTAAAGGCTCTCAGCCTAGCCTTTTTCAATCGACATTTGCTAGACCAAATAGAGGCTGAAGAGTTCCTAACTCAGCCCTATCTAGATTCTCTAGGGACTGATCCGTTTCAGTTCACAGTTATCAGGAACCTTCCATCCGATTGATGGGCGATCGCAAGAGACAAAAATCATAGGGTAATAGGAAGGTTCGCAAGTTTTGCGACCCTTCCTATGCCAAGAAGTGCTATATCAAAACGCCTGAACGTCAGGAACATTCAACGGAGACTGTGTCATCCTACATCCTCTGATTAGGAGGTGCTAATCTGCCAATCGGCTTGGGGATCTTGACTCTGACCTTTCTTTTCAAGTTCGAACTCTAGTTCTTTGTTGAGGAAATAGTTCAAGAAGGTGCGAATCACAGCAACACCAGCCAGTTTACCAAGGGTCTCTAGAGTCGGGGCTGTGGTGGTCGCAAGGATATCAGCACCCAATTGAAATTCCAGTGCTAACGCTAACCACAGACCAAACTCTAGTCGAATTGGGTTAAAGGAAAATCGCTGGTGACTGCGCTGGCGACGTAAAGAAAGGGACATTTGTAATGCTTTTAGCAATCCAATCAAAACACAGAAAACCGCGATCGCTTCACATAGCAGCTTGGCCACCGCTACAACATGGGTCAAACCACTTTCGAGATGTTCGAGAAATTCCATCAGTTCACTCTCCACACACTACTTATGCCCGCTTGCCATAGAGCCATGGCCGAAATAGTCGAGTTAGCTGGGGCATCACCAAATATGTCAACGCTGTTACGACAAGTCCACTGCTCACCATTAGCCGCATCAAAAAAGGCAATCGAGCATAAAAATCAGCGAGCAACGTGCTCAAGGTTCCGACTGCCAGGCATACGCCAATCCAGGTCACTACAGCCATCTTGTAACGAGGCGGCAGCGGTGTTCCTTGCCCTAGACTGGGAAGATAAAACCAGGCCTCTAAACCTATGAGTACTTGTACGGTCTCATCCGCACGAACCAGGGGTTGAACCCGTTCAATCCAGTCTTTGCGCACATCAGAGTCCAGCCATGTTTGCAGGTGGTCAATGTGGTCGAATTGTAAAACAATGACGTAATTGGGATTTTTACCTGCTTGAGGACGCAAAATGCTGACGCCTAAATGGCCCTCAAACTGACGCGCAGCGGCAGCGATGCCCTTAATCCATTCCTCGTAGCCCTGCGTTCGTCCTGGTTTAACTTGATGCGTAATCATAGCTGTCACGTGGTGATAGCTATCAGTTGTCGATTGATTCATGGGTTGGATTACCACTTAACTTAAATCTTTCATGTTGATTTTTTGGCAACACTAGACGGTTCAAAACATTGCACGTCAGCAAGAGAGGAATGTTTTGAATTACTGGATTGGCGAGAGATTTTTGCTGTGTTTAATAAAGTCCTGGGTTACTTCTAAACCCTAGGGCATTGAGATTTGAACGCACCCGTCTATCAGTGTGTTCTGCTTCCCATAAACGGATAGTTTTGACCTGTGCTGTAGTTCGGGTCAAAGCGGATGAAGGATTGCAACTGCATTGCCCCGAAATAGATAGTGTATGCGCTCGTCTAATGACTATCCATAAGGGGAAAGTTTAGGCGAAAGTGGTGCAACTGTTCACTCTAGTAGACGTTGCCATCCCCCTCCTAGGGTTTAGCTTCAGCCTGAGCTTTGAGGCAGACCACGACCCATTACTGGAATAGTGCTTTGACGGATTGATGTCCGTAAGGTTGTGGGTAAATCAAATTCTCCTCAAATGGCATCACGTTGATGATGAGGTAATCCCATGTCTGCTTGTCTTTGTGCTTATTGGAATCGTGATGATATTCGGTCTGTGTTGTCATTCCTGGGCTCAGCGATCGCCACTTCCCTTTTGGGAAGTCTCAACCCGGCATTTGCAATGGAAACCGAACCGATGCCGTCGTCATGGAGCTTGTCGGGACATCGTTCAGCGAGCCCACAAATGCAGTATCCGATATCCCTAAAGCCAACATCCCGGTTAGATGCGACGGTGGGTAAACATGAATTGCAAACCTCTGTATCTAAACTTTTAGACACAGTTCGAACACCATCCCCAACATCAACATCCGAATTTTGGGAAGTTGATCGAAGACTCGCATTGACCTCTGTGTCCGAACTCTCAGATGTACAACCGACAGATTGGGCTTTTCAGGCGTTGCGATCGCTGATTGAACGCTATGGCTGTATTAGCGGGGATGCTGACGGCTTGTATCGGGGTGAGCAATCGTTGAGTCGGGCTGAATTTGCAGCGGGTATGAATGCTTGCCTGAATCAAATCCGTGAACAACTTGGCGAGAATGCGGCTGCTGCAGATGTTCAGGCAGATCTCGCCATTCTACAAAGACTCCAAACCGAGTTTGCCTCGGAGCTTCTTGCCCTGCGTAATCAAATTGCGACTTTGGAATCCCAGACTGGAACACTGGCAGACCAACAATTTTCCACGACTACTAAGCTCAGAGGGGAAGTACTCTTTAGCCTCAGCGGAGCCTTCGGCGATGAAAAGGCAGTGTCCGATCTTGACCCAACGGACACTGCCGATGAAATCAGCAATAACCTGATATTTACTGATCGCCTGCGTCTGGTTTTCGATACCAGTTTCAGCGGAGACGACTTATTACGCTTGCGCTTGCAGGTCGGTAACACACCCAATTTGGGTACCGCTACAGGCACAAGCATGTCGCGGTTAGGCTTTGATAGCAGTACTGCAAGAGAGGTCGTACTCAACCAGCTTTACTATCGTTTCCCGGTTGGGCAATCCGCTGAAGTTACGGTGATGGCAAACGGTACCTTGTTTGATGTGGCCGATACCATCAACCCACTGTTGGGATTTGACAGTCGCGGATCGATTTCTGCCTTTGGGTTACGCAGTCCCATTTATCGCGAAGAGATTGGGGCGACGGGGGCAGGTGTTAGCTATGACGTTAGCCCGCATGTTAATTTGGCGCTCGTGTATTTGGCCGGTGAGGCAAACAATCCAAATAGCGGATTGTTTGGCGGATCGTACACGGCATTAGGACAAGTTACTCTGAGGCCGACTCCAGACCTTACCGTCGGGCTGACCTATACCCGATCGCGCAATGCGATTAGCATTGGGACGAGCAGTGCGATCGCTAATGACCCTTTTGGTGGGGCCAGCGATAGCATTATCGGTAATAGCTATGGTTTACAAGCATCTTGGTTGGTGAACCCAGATGTCAGGATCGGGGGCTGGATTGGCCTCGTAGATGTTACAGCCAATGATTTGCAGGGAAACCCCGATGCTGACATTTTCTACTATGCGCTCAATGTAGGGCTCCCAGATTTGGGAGGAGAAGGTAATTTAGCAGGATTTGTGTTTGGCCAACCGCCCAGAGTCTTGCAGAATCAGTTGGGCTTAGAAGATCCCGATACATCGCTGCATTTTGAAGGGTTTTATCGGTTTCAGGTGAATAAGCATTTGGCCATTACCCCTGGTATGTTTGTGATTACGAATCCTGAACACAATGGCCAGAATGGCGCGATAGTCGTTGGCACGGTCAGAACTGTATTTAGCTTCTAATGCTTAATTTGCCTGCCTCAACTCGTCGATGGGAAAGAAGGGGCTTTTGTCCACGAACCTAGAGGATGGCAATGCCCCGTTTGATGGCGATCAAAACTGCCTGAGTCCGATCGCTCACCCCCAGCTTGCTAAAAATATTGTTGATATGAAACTTGACGGTACTCTCGCTGATGCAGAGTTCCGTGCCAATCTCCTGGTTGGTCTTGCCCTCGGCCATCTGCTGTAGGACTTCCCGTTCACGATCGCTGAGTTGCGTCACGCTCATGCGTTCAGCCAATTTCGCCCCCACGGCAGGGGGAATATATTTTTGACCCGCGTGAACTTTGCGAATCGCATCGAGTAGGTCAACCATTTTGGTGTCTTTGAGGATGTATCCCCTAGCTCCCACCTGTAACCCCCTAAAAATATCTTCGTCCGTATCGTAGGTGGTGAGAATGATAATGCAGGCGTTCGGAAAGTCTTGGCGAATGGTAGCAATCGCCTCAACCCCATTCATTTCCGGCATCCGTAAATCCATCAACGTGATGTCAGGTTGGTGCTGGCGAAATAACTGTACTGCTTCGGTTCCCGTTCCGGCTTCTGCCACTACTTCCATGCCGTCGGTAAGGTCAATCATCCGCACAATGCCATTGCGAACAATTGGGTGATCATCAGCGATCAAGACTTGGATAGGCGATTCAGTCATAGCGGCACCTGCACAAAAATCTCCGTTCCTTGCCCAGGCTGGGTTGTAATCCGGAGTTGTCCGCCAATGCGATCGACCCGTTCCGAGATACTGACCAGGCCAAATCCCTCTGCCTGGGCCTGGGGAACAAAGCCACAGCCGTTGTCGCGTACCTGTAAACAAACTTGGTTCGGAGCATAGATGAGTTCAATCCAGAGTTCGGTGGCTTGAGCATGCCTAAAGGTATTGGTAATGGCTTCTTGGCCAATACGCAGTAGGTTTTTGCCCACAAAGTAGTTAATCGGGTAGGGCTCACCTTTCAGGCTGATCTGGGTATTCAGATCAGTGCCCTGCGCCAACGTGGCAATGCAATCGGCAAGATGCTCAGCCAGCTTGGTGTAGTCTTGGGTGGCTGGGTAGAGTGACCAGACTGAGCGTCGGGCCTCGGCCAGGCCAGTTTGGGCAAGGCTGCTAATGCGCTCAAGGGTAGAGACGACTTCAGCACGATCGCTTTCCTTAGCGCTCTGCCCAATCAGATATTGAGCCAGTTCTAGCTGCACTGAAATTCCGGTAAAGGTTTGCGCGAGGGTATCGTGAATTTCGCCCGCGAGGCGACTCCTTTCTTCATACAGGAGGGTGGCTTGTTTGGCTTCGTCCGCCAGTCGCGTCAGCTGAATTGCAAGGGTAGCCTGGTGAGTAAGAGCTTGGATCAGGGCCAGTTCTTCTGAGGTGTACTCGCTGTGCTGGGCCGAAAGTAACCCCAATAACCCGAGGGGGGTCTCCCCTAACATCAGCAGAATATTGACGCACGATTGGATATTGTTTTGTTTGGCCCACCGTAATTGCCAGTCTTGAGTCCCAGGAAACATAAACTGCTCGGCTTGATCGGCATTGTCTGCCGTAATCACAAACGGGGTTTTCGTTTGCCGTAGGTGTTTCCAGATGAGGAGATTTGCCACGGGGAGAGGGTCTGCCATGGGGCCAAGCTGTGCAAAGTTTTCTGATGGCTGCACCTCACCCTGCTCGACCCAACGGTGGAGCTGCAAAGTCTGGTCGGTGCGCTCATAAAGGTAGAGCCAGACCGTTTGGATATTGAGCTGCTGTGAGATTTCGGTAAGAACATGGCCTTAAAAACAACCTCGATCGCCTCGCCGCAGAATCTAGCCTGGATG
>JBCDHF010000262.1:0-6747 GCA_038750375.1 Cyanobacteria bacterium P01_H01_bin.15 | reverse complement strand
CCCTTATCAGGAAATTTCTAATTACCTCAATAAATTATGGATTTCAGAAGATAAAGATAATACTGGAGCTAATACTTTTACATTAATGGTCTGGCAGCCTGCTTGGCTAGAACAATGTTTGGTTCAAAAAGGATTAGTAAATGGACCAATTACTGGAAATTTAAGTCCAGAGATAATTGAAGTTGCTAAAAAATTTATATTAGATCAAAATGGCATAGAAGTCACAGAAACTATCGGAGTTGTCATAGATGAACCAAACATTCGAACATATTTAAAGACAAAAATTGAGAAGCAAAATCATCATATTGTATTTGAATACAAGAAAGATGATTGATTTCTCTCTCTTTTGAGATAATATCGCAATTATGTTTGATTTCTCTTTGGAAGCTAATTTCAGTTATTTGCGTGATAATTTAGAGGGCCTTTTAGATAACTCGCCAGAGTTATTTGCGCGTCTTTTTTCACTTGGCCATACGATAGAAAAGATAGAAAATTTAGACGTATCTGAATTGCTTCGAGTTGGATTGATAACGGAAGATCAGAATCATTGGTTCTGTCCGTTATTCATTTTCGAACGGGATAGAATTTTTTTGGTCTCCGAAAAAAAGGGCACTAACCCTCTTGAGGTGTTTCGGCCGTGGAAAGAAGAGGTTGATATTTGCGAACAATTCTTTCTCCCACCCAAGCGTATGGCCAAAGTACTAGACCTCGGCGGAGGTTGTGGAACCTATGGGATCAGAGCCGCCAGTCTTTCAAAAGCGCATGTCACAATTGCTGATATAAACCCCCGAGCCTTACAGTTCGCTAGGTTCAATGCGTTACTGAATGAGGTGGATTCATCCGTAACTACCGTGACGTCGTCATTTTTCGATAAAGTTACCGGACATTTTGACTTTATTGTTGCCGGACTGCCCTACCGACCATCTCCACCAAATTCGCCATCGAAAATTTATGCTGACGGAGGTACTGATGGCACACACTTTATTTCAAAGGCGCTTGCTGAGGGATCAAACCATCTTTCAAGTGGTGGAGAAATGGTTGTGTGTGCGATGGTGTTGGGAGACGTCGATAAGAACGTACTTGAAACACGAATTATCGCGTCTAACCCCAACCGCGAGCCTAAGATTGCGTTTGAGTTCCGACAACTGCAAGGACATCAAAGAGTATTCGAGGAATGGTGGATTGACAAAGTTGGAACACTCTCTTCATCAGAGAGAGACTGGATGGACAGCTTAAAGTCAAAGGGATTGACCCATTTCCACAGAGTGCAAGTGAAAATGAGAAAACTAACAGGAGAAAATGCGTGATCCATTGGGGCGACCACATAAGCCGACTGGGCAAAGAAATCAGTCAGGTCGCGTTGGGAGTAGATCCTGTTGCGAAAAATGTTCCTGCTTGCTTCGATCCGAATGGCGCTTCAGGACCTTGGATGTTGGTATACATAGAAACACTATTGAGTGCCGCTAAGGACATCGTTGGCTGCATAAAGTTCCAGTCGGCATTTTTCGAAGCCTTTGGTACTGATGGAATAGCAACGCTGGCAAGATCGATCTCACTGGCGAAAGAGATGGGGTACTGCGTGATATTGGATGCCAAGCGAGGTGATATTGGAAACACCGCCGAAGCCTACGCAAGAGCATACCTGACTCCAGGCGTCTCAGATCTCGAAGTAGACTGCATGACAGTGAATCCATTTCTTGGTCCCGATAGTCTGCAACCATTTGTTGACTGCTCAAACAACTTTGGCAAAGGCGTGTTCATTCTCGCTAAAAACTCGAATCCAGGCGCGGTATGGTTGCAGGACCAGAAAATTGAGAGTCACCCAGTTTCTCAGCGCGTGGGCGGATTAGTAGACGAATTGGGAAAAAAGTCGATTGGCGCTTCCGGTCTGTCTTGCGTTGGAGCTGTCGTCGGAGCCACGTTCCCCGAGGATGGGGAGATATTGCGACGTGTAATGCCAAACGCCATATTTTTAGCTCCTGGAATCGGAGCCCAAGGAGGGAAGCCGGAAGATATCGACGTGATGAGCCGAGCAGACGGTGGCGGAATAATTGTTCCAGTATCGAGAGGTGCTCTGACTTTGCGGCCTGGTGATGAGATCAATACAAAGAATGACTTTTCGAAACTAGTCTCCAGGAACTTAAATGACATCTTCAAAGCACTCAATCACAGATGAAACAGGGGCTGATTGTTCTCGGTGCTTCAGGTTCGCTTGCTTCAGATGTAATTTCATCAGTTCGGCACAGATTCGATGAATTGTATTTATTTGATAAGTGCGCGAAAAATGACGTCATTAAGTGCGATTTATCGTCGAATCAAGAGGTAGATTGTAAGGTCCAGAATATTCCGTTAGAGCGGGCGAATAAGTGGTGCTTACTCTCGTGTGTTGGAATTTACGATGGCGCGGGCTCATCGGATAATCACTTTAATGCTGTAGAAAACTCTATTTGCGTTAACCTGACAGGGGTCATTCGCTTTTCCCTCCAGGTCATCGATTCAATTCGAAATTCCGGAGCATTCATGCGAATGGTGATCGTAACATCTGCCGCCTCTCGTGTTGGAAGCCGAGATATTGGCTATGGAGTTTCAAAAGCAGGCCTGGAAGGATTCGTTCGATCAGTCTCTAAATCTTACGCTCATGCTGGTGTGACCGCTATAGGTGTAGCTCCAGGACTCTTTCCATCTCAAATGTCCATGAATCAAACGGATCAAAGAAAATCTCAGGCAATGCTCAACCATATTCAAAGAGCCACAGCGATTGCAGAGGTGGCGAACTGCATTGAATTCGCTATGTTAAATGCTCCTGACGCATTGACCAGTACAATCCTCCATCCAAATGGCGGTCAAGTTTCACCATAAGCCTCTTTCTTCAAGTGCTTTAATTAATTCGTGTGATGGTCGTCCGGCTCTATCATTTGCGTCAGCCTGTTCATGTTCGAAGGAATAATCTATCGAAAGGTCTGCAAAACGCTTCGATGGCTGTACAAACTTGTGGTGCATTGGCCTGATGTTTCTCAAATATTGCCTAATCAAAACTTCACAACTTCTGTTTCTTTCTGATCGATCCCGTATTATCCTTCTTGAGAGCCTAATATCATCTGGCACGTCAATAAAAACAGAAAAATCAACAGAAACTCTAATGTTTTCATGAAATAATATATGCATGCCCTCCACAATAATTACGTCTGTTGCGCTAACTTTCCGCGCACCTAATCTTGAGTGAGTTTTGAAACAGTACTCAGGATAATCAATAGTTTTTCCACGTTTGAGCAAACTCATATGCTTTGCAAGAAGTACGCTGTCTCGTGAATCTATGTGGTCGAAATTATGCTCGCTGCTATCGAATTCTGGGTTAGAAGCATGATCAAGATTATAGTCATCTTCCCTTATTATGGTTACGGCGCGCTCAGTGGATTTGGCAAAATCATTCGCTAGCGTGGTCTTACCTGATGCGGACCCCCCGCAGATTGCAATAATCAAATTTTCCTTCTCCATCGAAAATCTAAAGCAAAATTGGTTCTTACTTAACACGTAGTCAAATTTTTATCTTGAAAGAGAATCAATTCGAATTTTCGTGTATCGAATCAAAACTTGACATATCCCTATTTATTCAGTATACTGAATATATAAATAGTGAGGATATTTGGGGACATTACGATTTGATTTTCAGAATGCATTAGACGCAATTCAAAATAAAAAATGGGCGATTTGCTCGATGGCGCTAGGGCTTGCTGTCGCAAGCCCTGTACTCCTAGGAGTAGGCTCAGCCATTGTCATAACGCTCGCCTATGGCCTCCTGAAAGGCATTCAGTACGATACGGTAGCCGAGCATTCTACGCCGCAAGCATCGGTGCCAGCATAGCCCACCCCTCATCCGCAAACGTCATCAACAAACCTATCGTGCCGAGCACACCAGCCCTTGGCCTGCTGAGCAGCCAGAAGAACCGCCATGCTATGGATGCGCGCCAATAGCCAAGCAGCATACCGCCATAGATGCTGGCCATATAGATACCGACCCAAATCAACGGGCCAAGCGCCAGAAGGCTCCACCAAACCCAATCGGGCCAGTCTGGCAGCAATGTCCCGAGCTTTTCAAAACGGTCCGCAAGCCACAAAGCCAGAGCGGCTAGGCCGAATATAAACACATCATCGCGCAGCCTGATCGCGGTGGCTCGGGGTGACCATAACGCTTTCATGCCATCTACCGAGAGATGCGCATTGCGGCGCTCAAGCGTGTCTTGTGCATGGTCACGCTCCCAAGCGCGATAGGCCACAAAACCCGCCTCCACATGCCGAGCGATCCCCGTGAAATCCAACACGGCCAAAGTTATCCCCAAAATATTGAGGGCGTTCGAGGCAAGGTAATCAGTGATCCGCAAGGCTCGCGTTTCCTCGCGTTGCGCCCTGAATCCATGAGACAAATACCATCGTTTTTGTCGTTATCGATGTTGCAGCTCTAATCCCTAAAGCCTAGAATCCTAAGTGGTTGATCTGAAACGGATCGGCCGCGCGCATGAGGCGCGATATCATCCACCAGGCCCCCCAGAGACAAAAACGATGGTTTTTGTCAGCACATGGGGAGCGATGGGATGAGCAAGGAAAAACTGAGCAGAAAGCAGGCTGGCGTGACACGGACGCCAAGACGATTGGGCTATGTCCGCACCTCTACCGAGAGGCAGTCGCCAAGGCGTCAGATTGATGGCCTCAGCGCGCATTGCGATGAGGTGTTTCTGGAAGAAGGGGTTTCGGCCTGTGCCGATCATCGGCCTGTCTATGAAGATCTGACCGCCTCGATGAACCCTGGTGATACCTTGGTGGTATGGGACTTGGATCGTGCATTCCGATCTGTCCTCGACGCCCTGACGGAAATGCGCCGCTTATCCGAACTCGGTATCGGCTTCGAAGCCATCACAGAGCAGCATGATCTGACCACACCCGAGGGCGGGTTCAACTTCACGCTTCGAGCAGCCCTGTCAGAATGGGAGCGAGAGAAGCTGCGCAAACGCACAAAGGAAGGGCTAGACGCGGCCAGAGCGCGCGGTGTCACGCTTGGCCGCCCTAGGAAGCCCACGCCTACTATAATCGAGGATGCGCGGTGTCGGATCAAACACAGCGATATTCGTCTTGATATCCTGGCCGAGGAATATGGCGTCAGCAAAAGAACCCTGAGCCGTGGCCTGTCCTCAAAGACACCTTCACCCGATCCAGGCCAAGACCTTTGACCATTCCCTTCGGAGCCGCCGTCGCGTCCAATCTAGCGAAAGGGCCTTTGGGCCCGTTTTCACCTCGTGCCGAGGCGGGCTCAAAGGCCCGAAGCATTGGATCGAAGGTAGCCTATAGAACGGGAATGACTGGCTGTTCCCTTTGGTGAGCCTGAGCGACACTCATAAAAAAGGCGCCAGCTCAATGAGCGACGCCTTCTAGCTGACAACTAATCCCAACCCTTAGAGCGCAGGCGCTTTCTGCTTCTGCGTCCGAGGCTTGATGATGAATCGGCCAGATAGGGCCAGCCCGTCTTTTACGCGGCCGCTTAGATTCCCCGTAGCTGCATCTCTGAATATCGTCCCCACATTGGTCCAGGAAGTGCGCTGCTCGCCGCCCTGTTCATAGCCTTCACCGATCAAGAGATCGTAGAGCTGGTAGTCTTTGGTCTGTTTGGTGTCGTCTGTCATTTTATGTGTCCTTTCTAAAATCATTCACAGTAACTATTGCGTTGTCTCATATAAGGTTTTTCTGATGCAAACATTGCATACTGGAGTATGCATCCGGCGCCTCTTTCGCGGGGCTACTTGAGCCTGACAAGTTCAGTTGATTTAGTTTAACCTCAACCAAATTGGATGCGCTCATAGGGGGTGAGTAAAATGAAGGAAGCTCTTATTGAATTTCTCGATACCGTTCGACAGCACTCTTTACGAATAAGCTTTGTAATAGCCGTAATAGGCTCATTCTGGATAATCATCTTCGTCATGTCAGGCTGGGCCTACGAGATTTTACCAATTGCTCATCCAGAAGGAATTGAACCCACACAAGCACTCATTCGCAAGAACGGAGTAATTATCACAGCTTTACTACTCTTTTTATTTTTAATTATGATGTGCCTATCAATAGGGGTGACGCTATTTTATTTTCTCACAAAACGAAAACAAATGGTGGCGCTCGACTCCTCTAACGTCCGTCATTGGGAAAAGCACTTTAACGCGATATCCGTTTGGACATCTAAAGGTGCACTGAACTTCGTTGATACGCTCTTCGGTGTATATGAATCAAAATCAAAACGAACAGCGGCAACAACCAAAGCAATGGACAGCCTGCGATCAAGCAACGCAGAAACTGCGCAGATGATCATCACTGAGGTAGCGCGGCTCTTCACAGATGATTTAAAGCATGAATGCAACGTATGTATTTTGCGCTGCACAACAACGCCTGATGAGCGCGTTGACTCAGATTTTAAAATCGAGCGTTGGCTGAGAGCAGGCTACAATAAGGACAACCGGAAGCATGCGCGTCAAACGTCTGTGGATCAGAATTATGCGTCCAAATGGATAGTCGAGCATGATGAAATTGAATGGTTTGGAAACGAACTCGATAAACTGGAGCAATCGGGGGGGTTTTTCTACAACAGAAATGGTTGGAAGTCACGGTTCAACGCATTGGCTCTGTTTGCAATAATCGACGCAAGGGCTAAAGAGGCAAATCAACCGAGCAAAATAATTGGATTTATGGCTATTGATAGCCTTACAGGGAAAT
>JBCDHF010000261.1:0-6819 GCA_038750375.1 Cyanobacteria bacterium P01_H01_bin.15 | reverse complement strand
TCAAAAGCTCGCAAATCAGTTTTACCACTCTCAATTTCCGCAAGAATTGGATGTAGTGGTTTGGGAGCTGGCGCATTGAGAAGTTGGGTGAGTCCAGTTTCCATTTGCTTCAAGTCGGCTTTTGAAGACAGAGTTAATTGTGACTCTCGAATTTGTTGAGTGCCTGTATCGATGACGTAACGACTCTGGGAATTGTCATTGGGGTTGTTGTAAACCAAAGTGTGCGTATTTGAGCGCAGACCAGGCTCTTTGCCTGTCGGCGGTCCCAGGCGCTTTATGAGATCCGTCTGAGATTCACTTATCCTGTCTTTTGCTCGAGCCTCTCTCGGTTTTTTGTCGTTGTCAGCTGTGATTGTCTGGTTCAATCCGGTGTCATCTGTCTCATTTTTTGCACTTTTCTCGTCTTGTTCCGTCTCTCTGGAGACTTCAGAAGCTTCGATACTAGAATTTTCTGGCAAGGACTCTTCTTGTTTTGGGGGGGTTCTGTTTGTGTTTTCCGTTTTGATATCAGTCTGAGCAGTTTTGTGATCGCGGTTGGCAACGCCTGATTCCGTATTGGATTGAATTTGATCGTCTCGTTGACTTGAGGACTCGGAGCCTGCCGTAAACAAAAAATTAAACCCATTGAAGCCTAGAGCAAAGGCTCCTACGGAGATTCCAGTGAGTATAAAAAACAGTGTCAAAACTTTCCATATTCCGCTCTTGTTGACACGACTAGTGGGAGGTCGAGAAAGTCGACGGGAACTAGAATCTCGCAATAATGAGGATTGTTGAGGGACCGGTGAAATATTTTTTCCTCGTTGAGCAATTGAGTGATTACGACGGGGTGCGACTGCACGAGTACGAATAAGGCTACTCGTCTTCAGCTCGGTCTGTTGAAGTGCCATTCGCATTTCTTTAGCACTGGCGAAGCGATCATGGGGATTGAAACAGAGCGTTTTTTCTAGGACTTTGATTAATCGAGAGTCAGTTTCAGGCAGTGATTTCCGCCAGAGCAGTTCTCCCGTGCGAGGATCCGTTGAGATATCGGATGGATTTTTGCCGGTCAGAAGATAAACTGCTGTTAAACCTAAGGCGTACAGATCGCTGGAGAAGCCTGGACGGCCGGCTGCTTGCTCTGACGGCATATAACCAGGAGTTCCAATGGCTACCGATGTGTTCTGCATCGCTAAAACAGTCATTAGGGCCTCCTTGACCGCGCCAAAGTCGATGAGTACGGGTTTAAGATCTGCCGAGCGCAAAATGATATTGTCTGGCTTTATGTCACGATGGATAATCCGATTGCCATGGACAAACTCTAAGATTCGACAAACTTCCCCAAGCAGTTCGACGACCCAGGATTCTCCCAAGGGTCCTTCTTTGCGCACCTTATCGAAAAGAGTGACCCCATCTACCCATTCTTGAACAAGAAAAAAGTCTCCATCCTCAGCAAAATAGGCAAAAAGCTCTGGAATTTGGGGACAGCGACGTCCTAGACGTTCAAGGATAGAGGCTTCATTTTGAAACCGTTCTCTGGCCCATACTTGCTGCTTTGGGCTAGCGGCGAGGGGCTGAAGTTGCTTAATAACGCACTTGCGCCCAGAAGGCATGTGAATATCGGTGGCTAAAAAGGTTTGACCAAAGCCTCCCCGACCCAAAAGCCGCTCTACTCGATAGCGGTTATTGAGAATTACCGTTTTCATTGCTCTCACGTTATTTCCGCCCGCTGCCATGAGGTCACCCCGATCCTAATTAGTCGGACGCTAACTCACTGCTTAGGGTTTCAGGGACGTAAACTGGCACACTTTAAACAATTCCTGTTCTTAAGGCTTTAACCGCTGCTTGAACTCGATCGTCGACTGATAGTTTGTTCATGATGCCGCGCACATGGGTTTTGATTGTGTTCGGGCTTAAGTAAAGATCGGCCGCAATTTCCGTGTTGCTCTTTCCCTCTACAATCAAGCGCAAGACATCCATTTCTCGCTCCGACAAATTGCCGATCGGCTCCTGAGGCGCAGGTGGTTTGAGGTGGTTCAAGACCAGCCGGGCAATTTGGGGGTCAAGATAGGTTGCACCATCTTTGGCCGCTGCGATCGCTGCTAAGAGCCGAGTTAAGCTTGCTCCTTTGATGCAGTAGGCGTCAGCGCCACTGGCTAACGCGGCAATCACCTCAGTTTTTTCCGTGTGGGAAGTAAGCATGACAACGCGCGTTTTATCCGTCAGCTTTTCTTTAATTTCCTTTGTTGCTGCAATTCCATCTAAGTGTGGCAAGCCAATGTCCATGACAATAATGTCGGGTTCCAGTCGCAACGCTTCTTGGACACCGCGATAGCCATCTGCCGCCTGCCCAACAATTTCAAACGCCGGATGTTCCAGGTTTTCTTGAGAATTTATCGCCAAAAAAGCCTGTTCTAAGCCCATGCGCATGAGAGGATCATCCTCTACGAGTAGGATTCGAATCCGTTCCGATGTGGTTATTTCAGTCATAGCGAGTGTTCTTTATAAAACTTTTTGGACCAGTTTCTCAATGACTTGATTGGTTGAGCACTATTTCCTGTAAATTGTTAGCTTTTTCTAATTTACAGAGTTGTGTGGTCTCGATATCAGCCGTTTTCTTTCGTCAGAACTGACAAACCTTAATGAAAATTCGAGGCTTTAGAGAACGCTCATGAACGAAAAAAAATCTGAGTGTTAAAGGCTATTTTGCGTGAGTCTTGTCTCAATTTGGATTGAATACAAAGATGAATCTGGCTGTTTTGAATACTGATTTATCCTCGCAAGAAAAGGTCGCAGATTTTTGCTTGAGCGTAAACCATGAGGTTAGCGTCCGAGTACTTTGACTGCGCCAATGCCTCCGAAGTATAAGGACAAGACGGCCCCTGCGAGGAGGCATTGAGTGATCGGGTCAGTCGAGGGTGTTAGGACTGCGCCGAGGACGACTGCTCCCAAAATAACAATGCGCCATCCTGCTAACATTTGCTGAGAAGAAACGAGACCTAAAACCCCTAGAATCAACTGCACTATAGGAACCTGGAAGGCTAATCCGGTGCTGAAAAGCAGAAGCAACACAAACTCAAAGTAGCGTTCGATCGACCAGGCTTGCTCTACGACATCTGCTCCGTATGAGAGAAAAAATTTAAGGGCGGCGGGAATTAGGGCAATATAGGCAAACCCTAAGCCTGCAAAGAAGAGGATGCTGGAGCCAAGAACTACGGGACCAAGAATTCTCCGCTCACCCCGTGTTAAGCCCGGTAAGACGAACAAGACAATTTGATACAGGATAAAGGGACTGGCAAGCAAAATTCCACCGTAGCCAGCCACCTTAATCGAGACGAAAAAAAATTCTCCGGGCGCCAGTTGAACGAAGGTGACGCCTTGAGCTGGGATTTCGAGAATACGAACAAGCGCTCGGACTTGAATGAAGCAGATAATCGCTCCCACTGTGATCGCAATGAGCGAATAAAAAATACGTTGACGGAGTTCCTCTAAGTGATCGAAGAGAGACATTTCGACTTCACCGGGCAACTCATTGAGTGCATCGGTTGTCTCGGGGGACGTCGCTTCAGTGGCGGGCATAACCTAGTGACTGGCAAGACTTGCTTCAAATTGATTGCTCATTATTTTAACCACGGTGAATATTGTCTCCAGTTGTTAATCCCTGGATACGGTATTCCCCCAACCGCCAAGGCAGTTGTAAAGTTAAGGTAGTTTAAGTAAATAAAAATTTACAGTACTAGCTCCTGGATATTGGCCTGGATATTCACTATGTTTGAGCAATTTACAGATATCGCTATCAAAGTAGTAATGCTTTCTCAAGAGGAGGCGCGACGCTTAAATCAGAACTTAGTCGGTACTGAGCACGTTTTGCTGGGTTTGTTAGCAGAAGACACGTCGGGAGCTGCAGTTGCTCTCAAAAAACAAGGAATTAGCCTAGAGGGCGCGCGCCAAAGTGTGAAGCGTTTGTCTGGTCAAGTCTCATCTTTTAGCCCGGCAAATATTCCGTTTACGCCTGCTGTTAAGCGCGTATTTGAACAATCTTTTGAGCAGGCAAGGCAGTTTGGCGAAGGATACATTGCGCCTGGACACATTTTGCTGTCTTTAATGAAGGCTGCGGATGCAATGGCAGTTAAGATTTTAGTTCAGCAGGGTGTTGAGTTAAGCCAGCTAAGAACTGATCTAATTAAAGAATTTGGAGAACGCCCACTTGCGGCAGTAGGTGCTGGGGCGGCGGCAAACTATGAGCAAAGTCGTCGCAAAGGAAAAGACTCTATTTTGTCTGAATTCAGTACTGATCTGACTCGGGCAGCAGTAGATGGCAAGTTGGATCCTGTCATTGGTCGCGATACGGAGGTTGAACGCGTTATTCAAATCCTTTGTCGCCGTACTAAGAACAACCCTGTTCTCATAGGTGAGCCTGGAGTTGGAAAAACTGCGATCGCAGAGGGGTTGGCTCAGCGGATTGTTAACCGAGATTTGCCGGAAATTCTTCTGGATAAGCAGGTTCTCAGTCTAGATTTGGCTCTGTTGGTTTCTGGTACTCGTTTTCGTGGTGAGTTCGAAGAGCGCTTGAAGGGCATTGTCGAAGAGGTCCGGAGCAACGCCAATATTATTCTGGTGATTGATGAGATTCATACTCTTGTGGGTGCTGGTGCTATGGGAGGTGGTATGGATGCCTCTAATATGCTAAAGCCAGCCCTGGCTCGAGGTGAGATTCAGTGTCTAGGAACAACGACGTTTGATGAATACCGCCAATATATTGAGCGAGATGCCGCATTAGAACGCCGTTTTCAGCCCGTCAAAGTCGGAGAGCCTTCTACCGAAGAAGCGATTGAAATACTGCAAGGTCTTCGCAAAGAGTATGAGGATTTTCACAAAGTCAAGTACAGCGATGAGTCCTTAGAAGCGGCTGTCAAGCTCTCAGAGCGCTACATTGCCGATCGCTTTTTACCGGACAAAGCGATTGACCTCATGGATGAGGCTGGTTCCCGAGTCCATTTGCGCCATGCTCAACAAACTGAGCCGGAGACAAGTTTGACTTCCAGTGAGGTACCGACTATTAATCCCCAGGCCTTGGTTCCGGTCATCGATAAAGATGAGATTGCTCAAATTGTGGCCGCTGTAACTGGTGTTCCCTTGACGAAAGTTGATGAAACCGAGTCAGAAAGCTGGCTTAATTTGGAATCGACCCTTCATGAGCGAGTTGTGGGACAGGAGCAAGCTGTCAGTGCGATTGCGGGAGCACTCAAGCGTGCACGAATTGGACTGAAGTCTAGGCAGCGACCCATTGGTAGCTTTATTTTTGCCGGTCCAACGGGTGTTGGAAAAACCGAGCTGGCTAAAACTTTGGCCTGTCAGCTTTTCGGTAGTGAAGATGCCCTCATTCGCATCGATATGTCTGAATTTATGGAGTCTCAGTCCACTTCCAAATTGATTGGTTCGCCCCCAGGATTTGTCGGCTATGAAGAGGGGGGAAAGTTGACAGAGCAGGTTCGTCGTCGTCCTTATGCAGTGATTTTATTTGATGAAATTGAAAAAGCTCATCCGGACGTTTTTAATCTCATGCTTCAGCTTCTTGATGATGGTCATTTAACCGATGCCAAGGGGCGGAAGGTGAACTTCCAAAATACGCTGGTAATTTTGACTTCTAACTTGGGTGCAAAAGTGATTGAGAAAGGCGGGGCGGGTCTTGGCTTCGAATCTGCCGATGATCTTGAGCAGGCTAGTTATGATCGCATTCGTGTTCGCGTCAATGAAGAGCTTAAGCAGTTTTTCCGTCCTGAATTTTTGAATCGTTTAGATGACATCGTTATTTTCCGGCAGCTAACTCAAGCTGAGGTCAAAGAAATTTCCGACCTATTGATTCAGCAGATCAGTATACGACTGCAGGAACAGCGCGATCTCACTTTGACTGTCACGGAAGCCTTTCGGAACAAAGTCGCAGTTGAGGGCTTTGACCCCAGTTATGGTGCGCGGCCATTGCGCCGTGCGTTAACTCGCTTACTTGAAGACAGTTTGGCAGAAGCGATCTTACAAGGCCACATCTTTGACGGCAGTACTGTGCAAGCTGATGTTGATGAAACCGGTAAGGTCGAAATCAAGTCGATTCAAACGCCTGTCTATGCACTCCAGCCCGCTAGTGCTTAACCTCTAGTAAGTATCGGTAGCACAATTAATTATTGTGCTCAAAGAAGCAAGGAGTCAGTGTTATTCATGCTGACTCCTTTGTTTTAGCCATACTTTACAGGCCGAAGAGAGGATGAACCGAACTTATAGCAGCCTACACCATCGTCAGGCGGCTGCTGAGTCAGAACGCTTTAGAATTAGGCAATTCAAACCCAGAAGTATACTAAGCGATCTTGCGAGTGCTATAAACGGCTAGTTCTAGTTGTGGTTGTAACCACTCTGCATTACTTTCCCCCCATTTTGAGACTGGGGAGGAGGCGTTGTGGGTTGATTGCGCGCCGGTTGGCTTGGACCTTGCTGAGACGCCCGCAATTGTTGGCGACCACTGTAGATAATGGACTGCATTTCGCCGAGCTGTCCCTCAAGACGCTCTAGCATTGCATCTGCGTATTCATCTGAGCCTCGCTCAATTTCCTGCCGCTCGGACAGGGCTTGTCGCCGGATTCGGTCAAATTCGAGTTGTGCTTTGCGCTGCATTTCCTCTATTTCGGCCGCAGTTTGCTGTTGCAGCGCCTGGCATTCTTGCTGGACTTGCTGGCGAATTCTTGCTGCATCTTGCTCTGCTTGGCGAACGATGCTCATTTCGTCCAAGATTTCAGCTGCCCGTTTCTGAGCCGATTGCACAATACTGTGGGCGTAAGCTTCAGCATCTCCGAC
>JBCDHF010000260.1:0-6837 GCA_038750375.1 Cyanobacteria bacterium P01_H01_bin.15 | reverse complement strand
GTTGGATAATAATAGAGAAATCTAAATTCGTCCGATTCTGCTTTAGGGGGAATCAATTCCAAGCTATTTGATTTTCTGCAGGGTGATATAGAGCAGTAAGCGTAGCTTTTTTCGTGAATGCGTATAAGTTCAGCCATAGCTTTGTCAAACGACATAATATCGCGTTGCGTTTGGCTTTGTTTACGTGACCTTATCGCTGACGAAAACCAAGGCTTTTTCACAATGGGTGACGGGTTTAAGAGCTATGAAGCGGAACCCATGGGGTTATTCAACTCACCCAAATGCAGATTGCTTTCAGACAGTATGATTCGACGCGTAGCTGTTGAGCTTTGATTACAAACAATACTCAGCCGCCTTCGCTCGTTTTTCGTTAGGTAGTTCTCGGGAGAAACCCTAGCTATGGATGGAAAATAGCTGCGACGGTCTTATCAAATAGAGACCAATAATCCAGGGTCTATGTCTCACCTAGCTATTCTGTTGGTTAGTGCCTAGAAGATGCTTCGCGCATTCGGACACATAAACTCCCTCATATATTTGCGGTGGTGCGTAAGTTTGTACGTAATATCTTCTGCGATCGCATACTTAAAATTACCCACCTGGCACTATTCGGAGCGATACGAGCTGCGATAGGACCACTTTTTAGTTTTGGTAGTCCTAGCAATGTAAGGATGCATTGTAATGATGAACAAATAACCAAACAGCACCAATATGATTTTCTCTCTTTTTGGAAAAGGAGAGCGTTTTGCGGACTAGCCGAGAAACCCGTTGACGAACCGTACAATTGAAACGCTCGATGAGACTGCTTTTGCCTGTTTCTTTCCCCACAGCTTGGTGCCGCTTGCTCGGAAAAACAGCCCCGTAGGACTGCCAAAAGTCAGTGTCGGCTAGGGCACATTGACGATAGACTGCCGGTAAGGACTCCCATAATTTCTGGGCTCCCCCTTCAGAACGGTCACCCACATACAGCCCCTCAATTTCACGGGTCTTAGCATCCAGCGCAAACCAAAGCCAGAATTTGTTCCATTTGTTTCCGACGAATGACCACATCTCATCACATTGAATGGTCAACTGGCCTTTTTTTTGACCGAAACATTGACTTGTTTAGGAACACTTTCGTAGCGAGCATTAACGTAGCTTTGCAACCAGCTCTCGGAAACCTCACAGACGCGGGCGATGCCAGCCAAGGGAATTTTCTCTAGTAAAAGTTTGTCAACTATCGCTCTGGTTTGGACTGAAATCAATTTCTGCTGGGGATTTGCGACGAATTGGCGCCCACATTCTTTGCATTTATGGTTCTGCTTGCGATTGTGAATGAAACCATTTTTGACGATTTTGCTGGAATTGCAGCGAGGGCATTTGAGTTTCGCCATGGGCGTTTCCCATTTATCTTCTCTTTTCTCTATCCTTACATCCCTAGGACTACCGCCTAGTTAATCAAGATTTGCCTATGTTTCAATCAACGATTTCAGCGTGCTCTCCACAATCACGCCAGCTTCTTCTAGCTCTTCAAGAGTCTCCCTCTCAAACAGCACCACCGCCCGTTCGGCAATTCTCTTGTTGAACCCAGCACCAACTTCTGGATTCTCCGCCAAAATTTCATCGATACGTTTAGCGGCGAGCTGCTCTAAATTGGCGTAGTCTTCGAGGGTTTTTGCGATCGCAGCTTGTCCCATATTGATATCTTGAATAAGAGCCATGAGCATTTCATCAACTGCTGCTGTTACCCGACGCACTACTGCGCAAAACTCGTACTCTACGTCTAACGTTCGAGAGCCCAGTCGTGCCAAGAGTGCTCCAAGCCCGGTTTCGACCAACGACTGAGGTGAAACCGTCGGCGGAATTTGCCCTTGCAGCACCTGATCCTGCTTCATATCGACCCAGAGACTACAAACATCCAACGTATCAGTACTCGAAACTCCCAAGTCGTACAGCCGTCGATATTGCTTTTGTTCAATTGCCAAGGCATGTAACCAAACCATCTGCTGGGTTGAATCGGTGTTGGGAATATTTTCTAGATCGATTTCGGTCAAATCACGCAACGCTTTTGCTAATGCCGCTTTCGCCTCTTTATCCGCTGCCGTGATCACATCTGGCGTCATGTTTTTCACGTTGTTGAGCAACGGCAACTTTTTAATAATATTTTGTTGCGTGATGATTTGCCCTAACAATCGATTCACCACCTCGAAATAGCTCGGACGGTCCAGTTTAAATGCCTGAATCAGTTTGCCAATGGTCGTGCCCGGAATCAGCAACGTGAATACCGCAATTCCCAACGTCAGTGTGACAATTAACTCGCGATTAGGAAATTCGGGAGATAAACTTAGCGCCAACGCCAAACAAACCGCCCCCCGTAAGCCGCCCCAGTAGCTAATGGTTTGGAACTTGAGGCTGATATCAATTTTAGGTAACAGATTCAAAAACACCCCAAATCCGAAGACAACCACAGCCCGAGAGAACAGAATGGAGCCCAAGGCAATGCCGAGAACGGGTAGCAACGCTAAATCGCTAGACATCGACTGTAAAGATTCAAACTGACCGGCTTTTAAGCCCACCAATAGAAAAATCAAACTGTTGGCAATAAACGCAATATATTCCCAAAATTCATCCACAAGGTTGCGGGTTTCCGGGGCGAGACGATTGTCCTTAAACCAGCCCAAAACTAGTCCGGCGCTAACCACAGTAATCACGCCTGAAACACCGACTACTTCCTCGGCCAAAATAAACGAGCTATACGCAACTACCGCCGATAGACTCGCCACCACAATCGGAGACTCCAAGACCTGACGAATAATGAGATCCGCCACAATCCCTACAATTGCCCCTAACAATAAGCCTCCAGCAAAAGCCGTCACAAATGCGATCGCGCCCTCTGTAATCGCCGCTGAAGGTTCAAAATCACCCAGTTCAACAATGCCGAGAATAATTTCAAACACCACAATCGCGGTGGCATCGTTAAATAAACTCTCTCCTTCCACCAAAATATTGAGCTGCTTGGGCACCCCGAGTTCTTTAAAAAGTGCAATCACCGCTACCGGGTCCGTCGCGGAAATCAAACTGCCAAACAAAAACGCCTGGGGATAGGTCAAGGGCGTGAGCCAGCCCAAAAGTCCGCCCACGATGCCCGTTGAGACGAGTAGTCCGGGTCCGGCTAGGGTCAACACGGGGACAATATTGCGCCACAATAATCGAGCATCCAAATTCAAGGCCGACTCAAAAATCAGGGGCGGCACAAAAATAAACAGGATCAAATCATGGGAGAGGCGTATCGATTGCAAAAAGGCAAATCCCTCAACCTGGGATGCCAACACACCCAGCCCGACCCCAATAACCACTAGTCCCACCGTGTAGGGAAAGTTAATTTTTTTCAACGCGATCGCAGCCAGACTGGCGACCAGTAGCAACACCAAAACGTCTAGTTCGGTGGTGAGCAGCGCATTTTCAAACATAGGGCGGACTGAGTACCAGCAAAAGTTCGCCCAAATTATGGCTCAAGTCTTTTTGAGGGGCACAAATTTGTAAGATATTTTTCGGGACTTGTTACACTGGGGTGAACAATTTTTTGAATTAACTCCTACGCATTAACCCTAATGTCAAAAAAATCTGCGTTTGATTCCTCCCAGGTGATGTACCGGTCCGAGCAGTTGATGTCGGTTGCCTCCAATCGCTACCGGATCACGGTTCAGGTCGCCAATCGGGCTAAGCGTCGTCGCTACGAAGATTTTGACAGCATTGAAGATCCGCTAATGAAGCCCCCCATCCGCGCCATCATCGAGATGTCGGATGAGCTAACTGAACCGGAAATCATTGGTGATTAAACAAATCATGACTCAAGTTTTGAGAAATTTATTTCCCCTAGGGCGTCGTCCTTGGGGTTTTTTTGTCGCAATGTTTTTGGGGTTGGCTATTTTCTCTGGGCTCCATTTGGGTTTCGGCAGTTTTCAGCCGGTTCAAGCCCAAATTGTGCGAGTGGATGAAGCGGCAGCAACCTTGTACGCAACCTTCCCCGACATGCCCCGAGAAAACCAGTACCTATCGCTCGAAGGCAATAATGTCGCTGAAAACAATACTCTGCTTTCTCGTCTGCTTCGCTACCACGTCTTTGTCAAAAAGCGCTCTCCCGTTTTTCGTCTAGATTGGCAACTGACGTTTGCAGACTATTTGGGCGCCAACGAGCCGATTCTGATTGAACGCTATCCCGGCTACAACAGCTTGACCGTGAATCCTTTGCCTCAAGATAAAGTTGCGATCGCAAACCTTTCGATGGCTCAGCGACGGGCTCTAGTAGACAAGTTATTTGAGATTTACAATCCGCAGGTTGTCCAGACGCCAGAAGCGCCGGAGCCGACTCTAGCTCCTGAACCGGAACCGCCTCAACCTCAAACGCCCAGCTTAATTCTGCCGCGACCCGGCGCAGCCGATTTGCTAGCGCCTTAGAGTTATGTCTCGGATGCTTAAACAAGGAGTCGGCTGGCGGTTAGGCTATGACCCCTCAGAGCTTAAGTTTTGCGGGTTAATGGGGACGGCAGACTGGGCGGTGGAGCTGACCCGAGCAGAGCTTGCGGATTTTCGGCGGTTGCTGCTGGAATTGGTCGGGACTTTGCAATCTCTGGCGAAAGAACTCATGCCTGAGGAGAAAATCGAAATTGAGGCTGAGAGCGATTTAGTTTGGCTTGCGGTCCAAGGACAAGTCGCCGTCTACGAGCTGCGTTTTATCTTGCAGAATGGAGAACGGCGCTGTGAAGGGCATTTCCCGCCGGAGGTGGTGCCAGAGCTAATTGCCGCCATCAAAACGCTAGAAGCGTTTTAGTTCGGCGAAATTCTTGCATAGGATAATTTTCATAAGCTAAGATAAGGACCGGCTAATTCGGGGCGTAGCGCAGCTTGGTAGCGCACCACTTTGGGGTAGTGGGGGTCGTGGGTTCAAATCCCGCCGCTCCGATCCATTTCAAACCCCCACAATAAGGGAGTTCTGCAGGTCAGGGCTCCCTATTGTTTTGGCTGCTGAAGGCACGGGTTGGTGCAACGAGGTTGGGTCATTTCAGGTCTTTTTGAGTTCGATTTCGATATGGATTGGGCATTGGTCCAGAGCCATAGAACAAAATAAAGTTCCTTCGCAATCGTGAATAAGATTAAGGGGGCGCAGCCCAATTTTGTAACGAGTATAAAGACGGGGCAGAAGAAGAGCTAAATTGAAAGCTCCATTTCCCCTGACTATGCCCGATGGATGCCGATCTAAAAGCTCAAACAGGGCTTACGCAAAGTGGAATTGTAATGAGGGAGATTGGAGCTATTGACGCAAAAAATGCGGCCAAGGCTGACGTGCAACTTCGTACACCGTCGTTCCACACTTGAGAGCTTGGCGCCTGAGGAAATTCCAGACCTGCAACGCACAATTAATGTAATTGCGTTGAATCCGCCCTTTTCGACATTGGCAAGCCTCTACCCCTTTCAACTGCTTCAATTCACGGTGAAACTGCTCAATCTTCCAACGCAACGCACACTCATCTCGTGTGCCCTCAGTCGAATCTTGAGATAGGTCTTTGGTCACCATGTATTCAGTCCGGTGCGTTGACACTGTGACTCGGAACAATTTCACTTTCTTATGAGCTGAGAAGTTGCGAATTTTAATCAGTTTTCCCTGTTCCAATTTGGCTCTGCTTAATTAAGGGATGAGCGAGCAGGGATTGGAACATCTCCAAATTTCAGGTAGTGGATTAGCAACCTCACTCCATGTTTGAGCATCTCCACTGACTTCGAATAACACAACGTTTTCCGGTGTAGTCTCGCTAAGTATTAGAGTTGTTGGGAAATAAGCAGGAAAAACGCCTGAAACGCTCACGGGGGAAGGCTTTCAAGTCTATTTGAACGGAAATCCCTGTAAGCTCTTGCTCATAGGCGTTTCAGCGATTTTATTTTCTATTTCCCAACAACTCTAGTGCCTCAGCCTCGTATTTTCCCCTTCCACATACATCTTACTCACTATCTGGTCTCATTCTGGAATAAACCCAGGGTAGACTGTCCAGCCGTTTGTCACCCAAAAGTAGCAACCCCAGCTCTTAATCTCATTCCATAGAGGTTCAAAGCTTTCTGAACATAGTCCCCCAACGCCCACCCCAATATACCGGCTCGGAAATGATCTACTACGGTCCAGAGACACATTCTATTTTTGTCTTGGCAAGCATTCCCTTGCGCCGTTCGGCGACGCGGGGTCTCGCCGCTTTTTTACCCACAAAAGTTTCCAGTTCATCCAGTTCGCACACTCTTGGAATCTCTTCTCCTTCATAGGCATCCGGTAGCAACTCTCCCACCAGGCGATGCCATCTCAGGAGCGTTGTGTGGTGAACATTGGTCACTCTTTCCACGCTGCGATAGCCCATGCCATTGACAATCATTCGAAGACAAATCCGACGGACATCATCGCTGTAGCCACGATGGATTTTAGGTTTTTCAACGAATTGGCGACCACAGTCGGCGCAAATTATGATTTTGTTTCCCGCGACGGATTCCGTTCTTGCGGATATGGCTTGATTTGCATTCTGGACATTCCATTGGTGGGTTTCTTTTTACGTTGCCCCTTCATTATGCTTCAACCCCATATTATGCAACACCGACAATTCATAGTCGCAAAAGCTGCAGAACTATTGCTTAGCACGTCGGCGCGAACTCCGCACCTTTCGTAATACGGCAGCACTAAGCGCCATCAATCCCAACATGCTAGGCATTGGTGTTGGTTCCGGAATCGATTCAACTGCACCTATGTCAATAATATCTTCATTAATCCGTGGGAAACCTGGCCCCCGTTGATCAAATGGTCCACAAAAAGATGGAGCATCTGGG
>JBCDHF010000259.1:0-6852 GCA_038750375.1 Cyanobacteria bacterium P01_H01_bin.15 | reverse complement strand
CTACCGCGACTATTTCAATGGAAGTAGCCACGCACCAAAATAAAATTTTCCATAACCACCACTTTCTGTTGAAAAGCGTCCACTGGTTCCGATTTAAGCGATTCAGGCGCCAACCCGCCTAGCCCGAAAATCCAGTAATCAGAAGCATATTTTTGTCATCGATTGATGGCTAATTTTCTCCTGCTTTGTTACCCAAAACGGCCTAATTTTGAACCATGCCCTCGGCTCGAATATTCAGCAGACCCACCCCACCGAATTTCTAGGAAAAATGCCAGAAATCCTTGAGAAACTTTGAAATTGCCTATTGAGCAGCGGGTCTTTAGGTGAAGATGTGCGGAACCTAATCAAACATTTCTGCGGCGCATATGAAACGGCTTAAATATTTACCGGCAGTTCCCTTGATTGTAATTGGCTCCCTACTCTGGGGCGAACTCAAACCAGCTTTGGCGCTTAACTGGGGTTGGAGTTACTCTGGAAGCGGCATTGATGCGAGTGGCACTTTGACGACGGTTGATACTCCGGACAGTCTGGGTTTTTTTGACATTATCGATGTTATGGGTACTCGTAATGGCGTCGAGATTACGGCACTTTTTCCGACGGGAGAGTCGATCCCTGGCAATGAACCTTTTGTTGTGGACAATCGAATCAGTTTAGCAGCGGAGCAGTTTACAACCCACGGTCTGGGATTCGAGCTGGCTGACAATACGTTTGTGAATGTATTTTTTGCGAGTTTTTTAGATCCCGCAACCTATCTTGAAGTATTTTCCACTGGAACGTTTGACCCCGGTTTTGAGAACTTTGGTTCCGAGGACGGCGAATTGCCAGTTACCTTTGACAGCGAGTTGCCAGTTACCTTCTTAGCGACGATTTCTGTACCTGAGGCGACTTCAGTTCCTGCATTTTTGGCGTTAGGTCTGTTAGGCGCGGGTTATGTGTCTAAGCGCCGACAAGCCCATATTCTGATCAGCGGCAGCAACAGTTCTCCTTAAAGCGCGGCAGCCTACTTGATGGCTCAGTTCTTAGTTCGCCAACAGTGTCATTTATTTCTTGAAAATAGTTAATTCATAGGCTGTGTTTGGATTTCGACAGAATTCTCAGATCTTCGGCTAATTTCAGCTGAAATTGCTGATAGTGTATTAGGAATGGCTTCCTCGAATACCTTGTAAAATATAGCCCGGCTAAATGTTTTTCCAGGATCGATTTCAATCGAGTAGGTTAGCAAAATTCGATCCATGGGTGCGCCCCATTCAAGCGCATACGGCTCCAGAACCCAGCTCCCCTGACTTACTTCAAGGTCTCCCTCAAGCAGTCGGAAATCGAGGCGTTGCATGTTGGAATTTTCCTCTATCAGGCTTAAGGTTCGCGCTTCAATATTGAAGAGTAAAACACGAGCAACACTGATTTGCTCCAGTGTCTTTTGATTTCCATCAACAGCGACTATCTGGCTGGAGGTGACATTGGGCAAAAATTCTTGATATGCATTGTAATCCGTTATTACCTCCCATACTTTTTCAAGTGGGGCTCTGACAACAATACGAGCGACATAACTACCCTCAGAAATCTCTGTCAAGTATGGTTGCCCCTCCCTTAGAGCAACTTTCTCGGCAACAGGCAAGGAATCAATCGGAGTTCCCTGTATATCCGCTCGAGCGGGCGAAAGGGCGAGGACAAAGGTCAAGATAAATAAGATAGATGCACCCCTTAAATTTAGGCTATTGAGTGAAACAATATTGTCTGATGCTGGCATTCTCAAAAAGTCCTCGCGCTTAAACTCTCATCACTCACATCATTTCTCAAGAAATTTGTAGGCAAATTTATAGATCACCTCATGACTGTTGCTTGCTAGCTTCGACAGTTTATATGGTTCGTCGGTTAGCTGAGTAATCTCTGAAGAGACCGTAAGCATAACTGAAAAACTCAACGAGCCATGCTGAGAAAAGGCTGTAAATAAGATTGCTTAGGTTAATTTGGCAATCCGGAAGATATTCTGTTTTTTTTGCACAACCTCTAGTTCTTCTGGGAGGCACCTGATTCTGAATTGCTGACTCTTAAAGCGCTTTGGTCTTCTACAGCTATTTTTGGAAGGTGGCATCTTCCCTGCGGAAAGCCCGATAGAGTTTTGGCTATTAAAATAGTTGGGAACATAACTCGTCCGTCAAATGAGAGCTGAATGCCTGCTGCTTCCTGCGATTGCAAACTAACGTCGGCCCCATACTTAACATTTTAAACGCCCATGTATGCTGCTGAGCAATTATTAGAGTTTTTGGAAAGGCTCGTTTATGGAGCATTAAATTAATCCTTAGGCGGCTTGCAACGCATCATTCTCCTGAAGCTACCCCAAGGCGATCGCGTAACTTATGATAGCTTGGCCGCAGACTATGGCTACTCAGAAAAGTATATTCGCGGCGATATTGCCCTTAAACTTTGGGCTCTGTTGCAAAGTTAGTGGGGCAGCAAAGAAATGCTAATCCGAAGTGCTCCTGCAATTCCGAGAAGCCATAGTATCCACTGATAACCTCTTTAAACTCAGGCAATTTCCGCTTGATGTCATCCTCCAGAGCGTTCGCTGGTATCTCCGCTACAACCTCAGCTATCGAAACCTGGGGGAAATGCTTGGTGAAAGAGGGATTGCGGTGGACCATTCCACCATCTACAGGTGGGTTCAGCGCTATGCGCCTGAACTAGATAAGCACTGTCGAAAACATCTAAAAATGACCCATGCTTCTGGCGATTGGATAAAACAATCATCAAAATCAAGGATAAACGACGAAATCTTTGGCGAGCAGTAGACTCTCAGGGCAACCCCCTTGATGATCTATAGACAGCCAGGCGCAATAGTAAAGCAGCGAAGCGATTTTTCCGAAAAGTGCTTCAACAATCTCATGTTCAGGAGCCCAGAGTGGGTAGCACTGATAGGCATGTAGTTTATCCTAGGCTTATTCAAAGTTGCAATAGAGCTCGTCTCCTTCAACGATTACAGAGGAATGACATCACCGTGCAGTTACCAATAGTGAAAGAGTTTTAGAAGGGATCTGAGATCAGACAAAGAGCCCTAAAATCCAGCATTGAAGTTTTTAAAAGCGGCAAGCCACAACTCTACTTTAAGCAATATTACTTTCATCGATATCCTTTTCAACTCTGCTCATAATTGAGAAAACCATTAAATCCTTAAGTTGAAACCCTTTGTATAGATTCCTCTCTGCCTATCGTTGCAACGCAGGTTAACCTTAATAACGCAAATGCTCAATAAACCCCACCCATCCGCTAGTCAACTAAAAAAAACAACATTGGGTCGCCTGATGAACCTAGATACGCTGCTTGATGCCGTCAGTAATCCCTACTCAGCCCTCGCCGGTGTTATCGCAACTATTGGGACCTTTGTGGTAGACAGCCTGGGAAGCGGAACAATTGTGTTGTTGAGCTTGACCGTGCTCATTTTGGTGGTTGGGGTATTTCGGGAGGCGAGCAAAGCTGCAATCTATGAACAGGGGGCAATACCTCTTCCCATCGTCATTAACGTATCCAGTGCAACTCAAAGTCAAAGTGCCCTAGATGCCCTGTTTAATATCATCGAGCGTGATCACCGATTCCGGAAACATGGTGACAACTTAGCTCAGCATCTCAAGATTTTACGGGAAGACTTAATCCATGAATATCGAGGTAATATTCACGACATAGAGCGGTTAAAGCTCTTTTTACAATTTACTCGTCGTGATCTAGAGAGGCTGAAGACACAGCCGTCGACAGATACAATATTTCATCTCGCCTATATCGGTCCCGCCAGTGTCGGTATTTTGATTGGGACTCTGTTAGGCTTGGATGGAATTGTAATCTATCAATTCAACAAAACCTCCAAAAGCTATTACCCAGTAATAGAAGTCAGGGATCGTCGACTTAAAGAGAATATTTATAGCTACCAGAAATTTAAATTACAGAAACCACAGCCTACTCAGCCCCGGGCCACAGTCGCCATTGATGTATCCTCTCACAAACTTAATTTGAATGAGCCGTCTATAAAAAACTATGGCGATTTGATTTATATCAAAAGCTTGACTATGGGCACTATTAAACCAGAAGAAGATTGGACTCAATATTGTCGCGAAGTCTTTGCTACGTTAAATAATGCTCAGCGACATTATCAAGAAATTCAGTTAGTCTATTCCATGCCTGTTGCCCTAGCGATCTCCATCGGGATTGCGGCTCGTAACTATTGGAATATTTGGTTGACGAACTATGACCCAAAAACAGGTCATTACTGCCACCTAATGAAGCTCAACGATATCCAATATTATTCCTGATTGAAAAAGATTGCTAGGGCCCACACAGCTCTGTTGCAACTAAGTGTCAGAATTCAGCCTCCTATATTGAATCAAAATCTAATGAAATCTTTTGGTGTCTATTCTTATAATTACTCCTCATGCGCTCAATATCCGGTTCTGTCGCAAAAGTAGCGGGACGTTAAAATCGGGCTCATTATCTGCCCGGTGTTACCTATTAATCATTCCAAGTCCATGCCTCATCGCGTCCTATTCAAGCGGGAGCATTGTCAGCCTGAACTTATCCTGCACAACCTCAGATAGATTATTGCCAAGTAGAGAGCAGCGATCACATTCAAATAGAAAGTAGGGCCATGGGAAATATATCGCCCAAAAGTTCGATACAGAGAGACTTTCAGAGATTAAGCTTTTTGAGGCGATTCACCCCCTAAAATTCCTCGCTAATAGGGGTAGTACAAGCCTAGCCGTAACGAAGTGTCATAAGCTCGAAATCATTGATATATAGGGGTTTCAGGATAGTTCGCATGTACTTAAGTTTTTCCAAAAAATAAAATATCGCCCTTTGATTTATCGAATTTAGGTCGTTTCAAGCTTCGAGTTAGCCCTCATAGCACTTCGTTACAACCTCGCTTGCACAACCCCCATCAATGGGGAGTTCTTTCCACTGACAGCCCAGGTGTAAGAATTTGAGGATGTAGTTAAAAAAAACTGATGCAAAGAGAGTTTAGGTTGAGGTCCGCGACAAGCGAGGGGGAGTTAAGGACAGACAAATTCTCCAAATTGGAGCTGGGTCAAATAGGTGGGATCTATCGCCTCACTTGGGATGTAGGCATATTCACTCTAAAGAGCAGCAAAACTAAATGACTGCGGCTATTCCAGCTTGAACCAGGGTAATCCCTTCTCACGAGAAGGTTTCAGACAAATTCCTTCGCTCAAAAAAAACCGCAACCAGTTGTGATATTGAAATTTGTTATTTCTGCTTGATGGGAATCTGAATATCACTGCGTTTCCACGCATCTGGAATAAACGGACCATCGTAGAAGAGTCTTCGGGGTGGTCCGGTCACTTCATATTGAGGATGTTCAGCTAGCCAACTTTGCAGCCGCTCCAGACTATCCAGATAGATCTCATAGTCGTATCCACCCTTAACGCCGATACTGACAACCACCATCGCTGGAATATCTTCTATCTCAATATCCTGAGCAATCTCTTTGGGGACAATATCTAAACTGCGGTAGAGAAACGAAACCTTCGCTTCCCCCTCCGTTAGCGTCTCGTTTTGCAATGTCGCAGTTGGATAGCGAGTTTCAACCGGTGCCGTCATGGAAATATCGTTGCTGCTAATGTGCTGAAAAAGCGGCGAAAATCCCTGAGAAGAGGCGCGCGCTAGATTCCCGGTGACTTTAACCGTGGCAGCTCGATACTCGGGATACTGCTTGACCTCGATTTCTCCGTCGGTGGTAGGGGCAGGAAAGCCTTTCGGTAAGGGTGCAGAAGAGGCGTCATAAGCCCACAGAAAAAGGGCTCCCGCACCAATGGCAAGAACGCCGACTAGCAAAAAACTCTGGCTCAGTTTCATCTTGGTTGCCCACTTGTTACAACGACTGCGCGGATTTTTGTCAACCCACACAATATTCAACATAGCTCGATGGGATTCTGTAATGCGAGTTTCGCCGCTATCTTTTTTCACCAGCTAACGCGCAGAAAAAGAGGAGCTGGCAAAACCCCTCCATCGCATCAAAACCAAGGACGCCATTTAGGAGACACAAGAAAACACGAGGGTTTACGCTCTAAAAACTCACAGTAGGTCTTATCAGGGAGAGTATCAAAAAGCATGGGAAAGACCCTGACTTTTAAACCGAATAGAAGACCCCGGTACTGGACGATTGATATTTTTTAGCGGGACGTTCAAAACTCTCCAAACCCCAATATAACCGATAGATGTTTTGGCAAAAAATTATCAGAATCAGTTTAAGAGTTGCTTTTTAATAGAGAACATTGCTTTGACTGCGACTAAGCCTACTAAAGATAATCCCATCAGATAAACAGCGGGAGCATATAAGTTTCCTGTGATCTTGATTAGAAGAGTACTAATCATCGGTACTGGTCCTGCTACTAGAGATTGACCCAGACTATACCCAAGTCCTAACCCACTGTTACGAGTTTGAGGCGGAAACTGTTCTAGCATCAACAGCGGGGCCGACCCAAGTAAACCCCCAATGGCAACAGCAAAAATCAACTGTGCAGCAAGGGCAAAACCAAACTTACTC
Organism: Cyanobacteria bacterium P01_H01_bin.15; assembly: GCA_038750375.1. GTDB lineage: Bacteria > Cyanobacteriota > Cyanobacteriia > Cyanobacteriales > JAAUTE01 > JAAUTE01. Next base: position 305 of record JBCDHF010000259.1, on the reverse strand, counting down.
TGCCCTGCAATTAAAAAAAGTGGATAAGTAAGTACAAGAAGAACCAACAAAGAGCCATTGACGACCCGCTTCGCGCCCAAGCGATCACATAACCAACCCCCAAACAGAACTAACCCAACTAAGCAGGTGAGTGCAATCGTATTGGCCGTTAAAGCATTGGCAATCGGCGGAGTGAGTAGCTTGTCGAGATAGGTCGGCCACCAGACAAACAGCATATTAAATCCCCCGCCAAAAGCAGCCGTCAACCCAATGATCTTTAAAAGCGTGCCCCAAGACCGTAGGATTACCTCTAAAGCGGGGTTCTG
>JBCDHF010000258.1:0-6887 GCA_038750375.1 Cyanobacteria bacterium P01_H01_bin.15 | reverse complement strand
CTTGGTTTTAGTTTTGTCAAATTTGAGCATTGCAGTGTCTATCTTCCCAACTTTTTGAGTTCAATCTTAGTTCGAATATGTATCTAGTTGAAGCAGTAACAAATCAAATTTTTGAGTCCGGATTTTTTTATCGGGATGTACTAGTTAATCGAAATTTTAAGGTTTCTACTGAATTTGGGCTATTTACGAGTCGGCATGAGAATGTTTTGACCAAAGGAGATTCATACAGTACTTGAAAAACAAGAAAACTGCATATGGTAAATAGTTCTTTGAAAAAGCTTTTAGTAATCACAAGCTTGAATTTTTTCTTAATGGAGGAAAATGGGTAATCAAAACAATGAGCCTTCCCTAAAAATCATTCCACTTGGTGGGCTTCATGAAATTGGAAAAAACACTTGCATTTTTGAATATAAGAACGAGATTTTATTGCTAGATGCAGGGCTCGCTTTCCCCTCGGATGACATGCATGGTATCAACATTGTTCTTCCAGACACTACTTACCTGCAAGAGAATCAGCACAAAATAAAAGGCATGATTGTCACTCATGGTCATGAAGACCATATTGGTGGTATCGCTTATCATCTGAAATCTTTTGATATTCCAGTAATTCATGGTCCCCGTCTCGCGATGTCTCTCCTCCGGGATAAATTAGAAGAAGCAAGACTCCTAAAACATACGACGTTAAATTCCGTTCAACCCCGCGAAACGGTTAGGCTCGGTCAAAATTTTTCCGTAGAATTCATTCGCAATACTCACTCGATCGCCGACAGTTTTTCCGTCGCAATTACAACTCCGATTGGCGTCATTATTCACAGCGGCGATTTCAAGATCGACCATACTCCAGTCGATGGCGAATATTTTGATTTTCAACGTCTGGCTAGGTATGGAGAGGAAGGCGTACTGTGCCTATTGTCTGACTCAACTAATGCTGAGGTTCCAGGACATACGCCGTCCGAGCGCTCAATTTATCCCAATTTAGAACGGGTTTTTCTACAGGCCCCTGGCCGCTTAATGGTGACGACATTTGCGTCCTCTGTTCATCGGGTCAATATGATTCTTGAGTTAGCGCAAAAGCATCGTCGTAAAGTAGCTGTTATTGGACGTTCAATGTTAAACGTGATTGCCCATGCGCGTAATTTGGGCTATGTCAAGGCCCCCGATAATTTGTTTGTTCCATTGAATTCGATCGCTCAGGTGCCAGATGAGCAACTTTTGATCCTTACAACCGGTAGTCAGGGCGAACCCCTTGCCGCCATGACCCGCATTGCGCGAGGAGAGCATCGTCAGGTCAAAATTCGACAAGGAGACACCGTGGTCTTTTCCGCCCAGCCGATTCCCGGCAACACTCTCGCTGTCGTAGACACAATTGATCGCTTAATGGTGCAGGGTGCGGTAGTGGCGTATGGGAAACAAGCTGGATTACATGTCTCAGGTCACGGCGCTCAAGAGGACCATAAACTAATGCTGTCCTTGACCCGCCCCAAGTTTTTTGTTCCAGTACATGGTGAATATCGTATGCTGCTCAAGCATGCCAGCATGGCTCATGATATGGGGATCCCTAAGGAAAATACAGTCGTCATTAATAACGGTGATGTTATCGAGCTGGCTCGAAACCGGATTGGAATCGTTGACCAAGTGGCAAGCGGTATTGAGTATGTGGACCGCTCAGGAGTCGTTCAAAAAACAATTGTGAAAGAGCGCCAGCAACTCGCTGAAGATGGTGTCATCACGGTTGCGATCGCAATTAATGCAAGTGGTAAATTGCTGGGCGTGCCGTTAGTTAGCTTGCGAGGAGTGATGGTGGGGTCGGACTTGACTCTTCTCGAACGATTAATCGTTCGTGCTGTTGAGACGACTTTGGAGCGATGGTCAGAGCTGTCAGCCAAGCCGAGCAACCCCTCTGAGCTGAGTAATTTAAAAATTGAATTAGAAAGCAGTTTGGTGCGACTGGCGCGCCGTGAGCTTCGCAGCAAGCCCAGCATTGTTGTTTTGATTCAACAAATTGACAATACTGAGACCCAATCTGAAGTTCCCTCTACCCTTCTTCGTACCCGTCGCCGTTCGACCGCAACCATCGGCTAGGTCTAGATTAGGAGATGATCTTAGCCAACCATCCTCGGTTTTCTAAGATCACATATTCTCGTCTTTTCTCGAGTATTTAAACCGAGAGACACACGCGGCATAACTACCATGTTTAATTTAAGTAAGTGTGGGGTCCAGCATCAACTGTCCACATCTCTTGTCTATCTAAATCGTTGTTCTAAGCACAATTCAACTAGCGTTCATTGAAGCTAAGTCCCTATAATGAAAGGATTGTTTGACTCTGGTAATTAGATTTAGGATCTACTCATGGCAGTTCCAAAAAAGAAAACATCAAAAACCAAGCGTAATCAGCGTCGTGCTCATTGGAGTGGCCGAGCCGCTCTAGAAGCCAAAAAAGCCTTGTCTCTGGGTAAGTCTGTTTTGACTGGACGTTCTAATAGCTTTGTTTATAAGCAAGATGAAGACGAGGGAGATGAAGAGTAAAGCAGTCATTGAGTCCTCCCAAGTTAATTGATTTTCTTGAGATTAAATTGACTCATTTTTCTAAGATTTTTGCCGGTTACGTTTTAACCAAGATGCGAGCTTATGGCTGTCGGTAAATTCTTTCATCGTCCCAATTCAGAACAGCAAGAACGGGTCCCCCCCGGTCAGCACTTGGCTAAGGGGTTCCCTGTTCTAACGTACGGCGATACCCCACAGATATCGTTGGACAGTTGGACGTTTAACGTTTGGGGTCTAGTTGAAGCCCAACAATTCAGGTGGGCAGAGTTTATGAGCTTACCCCAGTCAACGTTTACCGTCGATTTTCATTGCGTAACCAGATGGTCAAAACTAGACCTCAACTGGCGCGGCATTGCCATTAGCCACTTGCTGGAACAATTATCTATTCCAGAGGCAGTCACTCATGTTTTGCAGCATTGTTATGGTGGTTACACTACAAATATTTCGCTGGCCGATTTACAGAGAGCGGACTGTTTTTTCGCCTTTGGACTAGAAGGTGAGACCTTATCTCCGGAACATGGTGGACCGCTCCGAACGATACTTCCGCATCTCTATGCTTGGAAAAGTGCAAAGTGGATCAATGGGTTTGAGTTTCTCTCTGTCGATGAGCCCGGCTTTTGGGAGCGGAATGGATATCATCATCGGGGGGATCCTTGGCAGCAAGAACGATATGCTGTGCGATAGTTGTTAGGGCATTTCTGATTGGTTCAAAAATTTTTCGTAACGCTCACTCAGCTCTTTAATCGCTAGTTCCGCCAGTGTCTTCCCTGCCTCAGGTGTAGCGAGCGCTGGATTGGAGCCCATACGACCATCTGGATAACATTGACGAAAGTGCTTAGCGCTGTAAATTGAGTAACCACGTGCAGCCGGTTCTAAAAGCGGATACTTTTTCACTGCTTCAGCAAAATAATGCTGCGTGACAGCGATTTCGCTGGGAGTGGCATGGCGCCCTTCAGAATATCCATAAAGACGATTGGCCTCTGTATAGACAGAACGGCACATAAACCAGTTAGCCAGCTCACATCGAATAAGGTCGGGGCTCGGAAGCGGTTGTTGCTCTAAGTCGTGATAAATTTCCGCAAAACAGGCTTTGAGAGTTGCCATGTTCCCGCCATGCCCATTGATAAAGAAAAAGGAGCGAAAACCTGTCTTAGCCAAGCTAATGACATAGTCATGTATCAATTGCATCAGAGTTGAGGGGCGAAGGCTGATAGTACCGGGGAATGCTCCGTGATGAAGTGCCATGCCCACATTAATCGTAGGGGCGACGAGCGCATGAACGATGTCTCCCACTCCAATAGCAATTTTTTCAGCACAGATGGCGTCGGTTCCAAGTACACCGGTCGGTCCATGTTGCTCAGTCGATCCAATCGGAATAATGATGCCTTGGCTTCCCTGCAAATAGGACTCAACCTCAGTCCAAGTACACAAATGTAGCAGCATTGAGATAGTGGGGTGAATGGGTCTGTTCAGGAACAGAGCTCTATCCCACGTTAGCAATAGTCTAAGTGGACCTTGCAAATTCCCATCAATCTGGATGAGGCAGAACTCCCTTAGGTATGAAATAAATCATAGGGCTTGATGAATTGGGATAAGTTAGTTTGCCGATCCAGAAGCATCCCACTGGGCTAGCTTCTCCATTAGGAAGTGAACTTTTATATATCGCCAGGCTAAGCCAGGCTAAACCCAAAAACTTGCTAAAAAGTATCGTTATGTAACCACGATTGCCAGACGTTTTAATGTATATGTTTGCTTAGAACTTTTGTCTATGAGTGACTATGCTGTCTGTCAATATCCCTCAAGGTACTTCTGCAAATAAGCTCACTCAAGCACATCGCATTTTAGTTGTCGAAGATGAAGCACTAATTCGAGATATGATTGTCGTGGCCTTACAAGAAGAAGGATACGACGTCGCAATCGCAGCAGACGGTCGTACGGCCCTCGGCCTCATACAAAACAATCCTCAAGCTCTTGATACCAGGCTACCCTTTGATTTAATGGTCTTAGATCTAATGCTGCCGCAAGTGAATGGGTTGGATGTCTGCAGGCTGCTCAGGTACGAGAGAAATACGATACCAATTCTTATCCTGAGTGCAAAAGCTAGTGAAACTGATCGAGTTCTGGGGCTAGAAGTCGGAGCAGACGATTATTTAACGAAACCGTTCAGTGTCAGGGAACTCGTGGCACGCTGCCGAGCATTATTGCGGCGGCAATTATATGTGAGTCCACCTCAAAGTCCCGTTCAGCAATTTCGCCAGATCAGTCTGTATCCTCAAGAGTGTCGAGTTGTTGTCCGTGGCGAAGACGCGAATTTATCGCCTAAAGAGTTCCGCTTATTGGAATTATTTATGAGCTACCCACGCCGAGTTTGGTCTCGAGAGCAGCTAATTGAGCGAATCTGGGGAGCTGACTTTCTGGGAGATACCAAAACAGTTGATGTTCACATTCGCTGGCTCCGTGAAAAATTAGAAGTTGATCCCTCTCAGCCCGAGTACTTTATAACAGTCAGAGGCTTTGGCTATCGGTTTGGCTAAATGCTGACTCTACCTTGTCCAGAGAATCAGATCAGTGTGGGATGAATAATCAAGAAAAACGATGGGGACAGAAACTAGCGCATCCAGCTTGGGCCCGAGGTGAGTTTCTAGAAAGTTTGAATCAAGAGAGATCAACAACTCTTGTTTCTAAAAACTTTCCACCAAGGAAGGTCTAAACTGCTGAAATGGCTTTATGGATTACCTTATAGCCTATATTTGTGCTGGCACATCTCTTGGAGACGATGATTAAGCAATAGACTCAACTCAGGTTCTTCTTCGCAGATTGATTAACACGAGAGGCTACTCTCAACAGGAGGGTTCTCCTGGCAGCGATAGATGTTCCAGCGTAATCCATAAAATACTCATAAAGTTTTAGCTCCTCAGCTGCCAAAGTCGCTCGTGGGCTTCGGCGGAGCACCGAGGACACGTCTGATTTTAAATTTCTCACATTTTATAGCTTTCGCCAGATCGCTTAAGACACTTCTTATTTTGAGTTGCCTATTCTGGCGCTTTCTGGCATGCAGCTGCTTCATTACGAAGATAGCGACTGCGACACCAGCCCTTAGGAATTCATTGCATCTAAGCTAAAATCAACATTAAAATTGTAGATAAAAAAATAGCTGACGATTAATGATTTGGATCACTTTAATTGTCGGTTTTTTTGGGGGATTAAGTTATGGATTGTGGTTGCGCAGTCGCTCAATTGACGAACTACGCCAAACCCTAAACCGATTGTTTCCAGAGCTTAAGACTAGTTCTGAAGTTTCGCTAGCTGCTTATATTCGCCGAGAAATCGCAACCTTTGCTCATCAGCGCCAAACCGTTGGCGCTGAATTGGAAACCTGGCAACATCTTTTTGAGTCAGCTCCGATTGGGTTCTTGTTAGTTGATGAAGAGGATCAATTAGTTTCGTGTAATCCGGAAGCACGTAAAATACTGCAAATAGAACGCTGGCAACCGGGAAAAATACGATTATTGCTGGAATTAGTGCGTTCTTATGAATTGGACCAGCTAATTGAGCAAGCGCGAAAGTCTCAAACGATTCGGTCTAGCCAGTGGCAGTTTCATAGCCCTCGACTTAGCCAGAATGAGCTATTTGACAAAATCTATCTCCAGGGACGTGCTGTACCGCTTCGGCAGGGCCAAGTCGCTGTGTTTATCGAAAATTCTGTATCATCCGTTGAATTCACTCAAACGCGAGAGCAAGCTTTTTCCGATTTAGCCCATGAATTGAGAACGCCCTTGACATCAATTGCGTTAGTCGCAGAGACTTTAATACCTCGGGTACAAGGGCAAACTCAAGGCTGGGTTGTGCAAATGTATCAGGAAATTCAACGCTTAATTAACTTGGTCCAAGACTGGTTGGAGCTGAGCCATCTCGAAGAGAATCCCCATAAATATCTGCGCCAAGAAGAAACAGATTTGACCTCAATTATTTTTTCTAGCTGGCAAACACTAGAGCCCTTGGCCAAAAAAAAGGAGCTACATTTGAGCTACGATGGACCAAGAAATATATTAACTTACGCAGATCCGACGCGCCTCAACCAAGTTTTTATCAACATTTTTAGCAACAGCATTCGATACTCCCCCCCTAAGAAACGGATTAAAATTCTATGCAAAGTATTAGAGACTACGAACGATAAGTCAAAAATCCAGGATAATTTGGGTATCTGTATAGATTTAATCGATGCAGGGGAAGGTTTTTCATCTGCCGACTTACCCCATGTGTTTAACCGCTTATATCGAGGAGAGCCTTCACGGTATAGAAACCAGACTAATCTTTCCCCGGGATTCGATGCTAGCGAGGAT
>JBCDHF010000257.1:0-6889 GCA_038750375.1 Cyanobacteria bacterium P01_H01_bin.15 | reverse complement strand
GGTTAGCGGCGACCCCGTATACCAGTCGCCACTACCAAAATTTAAGGCGGGTCTATGTGGTAGTGGGCGGTGCGGGAGGTTTTGTGATGGGCTGGAGCTGGGAAGGACTCCGCCAACTGAAGGAGAAGCGCGATCGCGAAGAGGCAGAGCTTACCCAGTCTGCTCAATCCGAAGAGTAACAGCGAGCACGTTCTGCACTCATCACAAGCAATTGCGGCTGCCGAGGCGAAAAACATTATCTTCCTGGCATTGAGTGTCTAAGCAATCGGTTCGCTTTCGATTAAACTGCTCCGTCTAGATATCTTTTCGAGTGGTGTAGGTGACTAATTACGACTGTCTCGATTATTTCCCCCTGTAAAAAGGAGTGCTTAACCATGGAAATTGAACGTTCTGACCAACACGCTCTGTCTTCTGAAGAACAAGCCCATCTTGCAAAACTGCGTGCTCTAGTGGAATCAGCCCTTGCAGATGGAAAAGTTTCAAGTGCTGAAATCCAGGCTGTGCGCGAATTGATCCACGCGGATCATAAAGTCACCCCCGAAGAGCTGCAAACGATTCGCTCGACCATGAAAAGTATGCTGGGCGATGCTGAGTTGGAATATGACTGGGGGTAGGCCGCCCAGCATACCATTCAGCAAGAGCGGCCATCTCATGGCCCCAAAGTTACTAACCTTACAGCGATCAAAGTCCAAATTTTTCTGGATTTTGGTCGCTGTTTCTTCCGATGATTGTTAATTCTTTGTGGCTCGATTTCGAGCCCTGTCAGTAAATATGACGGACCTCCAAATAAGTTTGGCCAGCTCTTGGAAACAGACACAGGTGTAGCAAAGGGGCAAATACCCTCCGGGCAGGGCAGAACCCTACAGAATTCAGCGTTCAGAAATGAAACCCCTGCTGAATCAGCGTTTCAGCAATCGGAAATCGCCTTAACTAAATGCGACTGGCGATAACAACTCGGCTGGTAGTGAATGACTTTAGCTGGATATGGCAAATTCCCTCTCCCATGAGACAGCGGCTCCAAAAGCTGGATTAGCACGGTACAGCCTTGATTTGGAAGGATATCGCAGCCGCCCCCCGCTTCTCCGAATGATGCTCATAATAATCGCGTTGAGGAAATTGTTGACGATCTTTAGTGCCACCCCATTCCCAGTAGCGTAGATGTCGCTACATCAGCGGTATTCAAGTCCTCATAGGATCTAGATATATTGGAAAAATTGTTGTCGCAGTTACGGAATGAGTTGCTCCCGTTTGGAAGTGGGCATTATGGGACTGTCCAGCGAGGTCAAAATCCATGTCACGATCACTGCATTCTTGGACGCAACGTCAACGGGGACGGTATCTACTGCGACGGGGCCTCAGCTTTATGCAGCAGAGCAACTACAGCGCTGCTCTCAAGTCACTTACCGCTGCATTGGACGATCATCCTGACCCTGCAACCATTTTGGTAAAACGTGGGTTGGTTTATCTGCAACAAGAAAAGTACGAAGCGGCTTTAGCCGATTTTGAGCAGGCGATCGCCCTCGATCCTCAACAAGCTGCTGCTTACGGACATCGAGGTTTAGTCCACTATCAGTTAAACCATGAAGCAGACGCCCTGATTGACTGGGCCCAAGCACTGGCACTGAACCCTGGAGACGCCACAGTAAGATACAACCGAGGGCTGGTCTCAGCACGTAACGGTAACTACAGAGCTGCTCTGGCCGATTTCGACATGGCTGTGGCTAACAATCCCTTACTGGCTGAGGCCTACTTGCATCGGGGCAAAGTTCGAGAACAACTCGGTGACCACATTGGCGCTGTCAAAGATTGGGAAATTGCCCTATGTAATGATTTACGACTGCATGAAGCCCAGCAATTATTAGCCCAAACCCAGGCAGCAGCTAACTGGTCAAACCTACAGGAACAATTTCAAGACTTACTTCCAGAAGGATTGGCGATTTCGGCAGAACAGCAGGGGACGCGACTCATCCTAACGCTGCATCGACCCGTCGGTGTCCCCGTTAATTACTTCAAGTTGCCAAATGCCCTCCGCGATCGCTTGGTCGAACTGCAGCTCCCCGAAATCCGCCGCTTTCGCTTGATTGCCAAAGCGGGAGAGTCTTCTCTATCAGAGTGGGATCAGACTTATGGCATTTACGACAAAGCGCCTTGCCCTCCAGCCCGCTGGCGTGATGCCATGGCAACCACGCTATTGTTGTTCCCGCCTTTTGGGGTCCTAGCCTTGGTCTTAGCCTCGCAGGTAAAACCGGCATATCGCCGTGGTGATTACCTCATCGCGGCCCGAGCCTCTCAAGCCGTGCGCAAATTATGCCTTAGTAGCAGTGCCATCATGGGGATGATGTTGTTTGGGCTCGCTAGTTATGGCGTCTACACCTACGTCGAAGGTGAGTATCCCAATCCAGGAGCTAAAACGGCCATGGTGGAATCTGCTGAAGCGTCTGAAAAGCCTCTCTAAACTGGGTCTGCAGGTAAAGCAGAGTTCAAAAGTCAGTGTCCCCTTAAGACCACAGCCCGCCGTACGGATGAGGTTGCTGTTCTCAGCAAGCTTCCCAGAAAGCCAAATAGTCCGTCAATATTCACAGTGAAAGGGCTCACAACAAATGTCTGTCAGCTATCCGACATGGCCTAAACCAACACAGTAGAGCGAATCATCAGCCCTCCAAACAGACCTGACTTTTCCTGCCAAGTCCTAGGAGCACCAATTATCAAGGGTTTCAGGATGGGAGGCAAATCGCACCAAGAGGTCTCTATTGAGAATTGCCAACGAGTCTTCTAGCCTCTAGGGCGGTCATGTCCAACAATGTTTTTCTCCCAAAAAGATAACGGGAAAAGTCAGCTCCAAACAGACGAGCATATTGAATGAGCTCACCCGCTAGTGAGTTTGAGCGAATGACAAAGTTAGGGAGTCGCGCTTAAATAACATCCCTCCCACCCTGCGACCCATCCACCCTGCCACAGTCTTGTCCGGGTACTTTATTTTTAAGCCACTCCGTTACCGCATAAACCGACTGTGGTCTTGTCCCAAAAATAGAGCTCGTTCGGCATCTCGGCGACGCACCAAGCCAGGCAGGGTAGCTCCACCGGCCTTGACCCAGCGCAAAAACTCCTCACCAGCTCCCTGGTAATCACCACCGTTCAGCTTACGGAGTAGAGTGGAGTTTCCAAGAGCACCCAAGCCCACGTTAAAGCTAAAGGCAACCAACGCGGAAAACTGATTGCTATTCATACTGACCTTGACGCGATCGCGGACTCCCCCCTCAAAAAGTCCCAAATCCTGTCTAAGAATATCCTCGGCCTCTTGTTCAGAGATGGTCATTCCCGCCCTCACCTGTGGTGGACCAGCAGCTGAGGTGTGACCATACCCAATGGTCCAAACACCAACAGAATCTTGATAGGCATGCAGTTCTCGCCCTTCAAAGTGCTTAATCAGCGCCAACCCAGCATCGTTGATTCGGTCAGTGCCGGTACTCGCTGGACTCGCACTAGGCGGGGGCGGCGGGGGTGCGGGTTTGGGCGTCGGCTCTGCTGTCTCCTTCCAGGAAACCGTCATCGCTCGGGGGTAATCTTCTCGTGTAAACCAAGATCGAATGGCCTGAATATTCAGAACTTGTTCATCAGGGTTCGAGTTGGAGGGATATTTAGTCAGGCGTGAAATCCAATAACCGCCCTCCATCAAGTAGATAGCTTTACTCGTTTCTTTAATCCAGGTGCCCATAGGGATTGTTCCTGAGATGCACAGTCGACAAATATCAGATGAAATTGAGTACCCAAATCAGGCGTTTTAGTTGCCAGTAATTCAGTCTCGCTTCGGTTGTTGCCTAAGTTTAGTGCAGAACCCCCAATAACAGAGCATTTAACCCAAGAAAATACTCCGTTACGCCACCAACCGAAAGTATTTCAAAGATAAAGTTCTTGCAGTCGTCATCCCCTTTTCTAGATCAAAAACTTTTGTTGCATTCTACTAACTTACAGCTACAACAAAAGGATATTTCTTCTGAGAACTTGGGGATCGTAGAAGTTTTTCTGACCCAGCCCTTAAGATAGTTAAAGCCGATAGCAAGTTCAGAAAACTAGCTTTATGACGTCAGCGATCGCCGATGACACTCTAAAATTTGCTCTGGCAGCTCCGACAGTCCGACGATTAGATAATGGGCTGACCATCATCGCCCAAAGAACTCCTGTTGATGCCGTTAGTTTAAATCTTTGGCTGCGAGTTGGGTCAGCGGTTGAGTCAGACGCTATCAATGGCATGGCTCACTTTCTTGAGCACATGATCTTTAAGGGCACAGCTCAGTTGCCAACAGGAGAGTTTGAGCGCCGCATAGAAGCCCGCGGAGGCATTACAAACGCTGCGACCAGTCAAGACTACACACACTTTTATTTAACAAGTTCACCCCAAGATTTTGCGACATTAGCCCCTCTCCAAATTGAACTCGTCCTCAATCCACTTTTATCTCAAGCAAAATTTGAACGAGAACGCTCCATTATTTTGGAAGAAATTTTGCGCGCCAACGATAATCCTCGGCGGCGAATGTTTTACCGAGCAATGGCGGTTGCATTTGATCGGCTTCCCTATCGGCGTCCCGTTTTAGGAACCATGCAAGTCGTCGAATCGTTGACTGTTGACCAAATACAGGATTTTCATCAGTATTGGTACCACCCTGAACGAATCACTGCCGTAGCCGTCGGCAACCTACCAGTAGAACATCTAATTCAAACTGTCACTGATGGATTTGAACAAGCCTTGGCGCGGCGTCAACCCAATTATGAGCGTCGTAATCCTGCGACACAGGTACACCGCTCTGCGCCAGAGCCACCATTTCAAATAATCAAGCGACACACCGACACGGATGCCTCTTTGCAACAAGCCAGGCTAGTGCTGAGTTGGCGTGTTCCTGGCTTGGCTGAAGTTGAGCGCACGGATGTTTTAGATGTTCTAGCTTCAATCCTCGCACGTGGCCGTTTGTCACGGCTGATCCGTGACTTGAGAGAACAGCAACAGTTGGTCACGGGTATTGCGGCTAGCAATATGTCTTACTGGCAGCAAGGAGTATTTACAATTGCCGCCAACTTACCCGTTCAGTACATTGAGACCGTCGAGCTAGCGATCATCAAACATTTACAGCATGTGCAAGAGGTTCCTATTACTGCTGCAGAGCTAAAACGCGTACAAACCCAGGTAGCCAATCGTTACGTTTTTGGTAGCGAGAGTCCAAGCGATCTTGCTAGCTTATATGGCTATTATCAAACCCTCACCGGGCAACTGCACCACGCCTTGGTTTATCCAGCAAAAATCCAGCAGCTTATCCCCCAAGACATCCAAACAGCGGCTCAAAACCACTTGGCATTGCAAGCATACGGCGCACTACGGATCTTGCCTGATCAAGGGTAATGTTGCCTTATTGGAAACAAGAAAGACTCTGAATCATTGAAACAATGCCATGGCAGGTCACATGGGCTCAAACTTTTCCCACTGCTTGGAGGGTTCGAGGCAGCAAGCCTTCAAACTCCCTGTTTCGTGCAATTTTACTCTCACAAGGGAGTACTCAGCTCTTCATTGTTATGTTCAATCTGTATTAAGTCATTTTTGCGCTTGATGAAATCGCTTGCGCTTCGGAGAGAGTATCCCTCAGGTTTTCCCTGCAAGCCTCACCAAACAAACATAAAAATCGGCCCATAAGCAGTTGAGCAGCTCATGAGCCGATTTAGTATGTGTAAACTACCGTCATCGGAATGCTTCGTTGAAGTTTAGATAGTCGCTTAATCTTAATAAAAATAGGTCACCTCAAAACCACTAAATATGACTTTATTAGGCAGCCTTGACAGACAACTCATCCGCAAATTCGAACACTTGATCCAACTGTGTGAGTTCAAACACAATCCGAATGGAGGGAGGAACCGAACAGAGACAAAAACGTTTGCTCAAATCACGCGCCATACGGAGCGCTGAAATCAAAGAAACCAACCCGGCACTATCAAGCGACTCAACACCGCTCATATCAACGATCAAACCGGCAGAACTGTCTGAAGCAATATGTTCAGCAAGCTCAACCTGCAGGCTGTAAGCATTAGCAGCATTAAGAGCGCCGCTGGGTTGAACAATAGTTAAAGCAGACTGAATATCTCGCATTACTTTAAAAACTCCAGGTCATTTACGTTCGCGGCGTTGAAAAGCATGTAAATCGATGCTATGAAGCTAAGTTAGTCAGCTCGATCTGCCCACTGCATTAGCACTGATTTGTCAGAATCTTGATAACAGCTTGTCAGTATATGAAGTTTCAGTTAAGTATTTCTACGTAAAGTGTCCTTCGGCACAAAATAAATTCTGTGATCCAAATCACAGAATTTAACTCACTAAAATCACTGCTAAAAGAACATGGGATCACAGAAAAGATATTGCATTTCACCGACTATAAGTTAGTCTCCTAAGGCGTAGCTGAGTCATGAAGCCTCAAAGTAGTATCCGTGCAATCGTAAGCAGAGTGTTGTCGATTCATCAGTTAACGCCTGATTTAGAGCAGGCCATCAATAGTGAGTTAACTCGGCTGGGCTATCTTCCAGAAGGAGATGCCGAAGTCTTAGAGCTTTTGATGGAAGCCCTTGATAGCGGTCTGGTTCGCCTTGTGCCGAGCAGCTGCGTAGGTCGCTGAAGTTTCTTTATTTAACCTCCATACAGTTTTTTAGTTTCTTTATTCGCACATTTCCCGATACCAACTTGTGAGAGACATCTTGAGAAATGATGTACACGAGTTTTAATGACGGGTTTAGCATGTCTATGTCATTTGTAGATAGATCACTGAGCGTGTCAAAAGAGCTTGACATAGGAAAAGTTTCCGAGATTAGTTTATTCCTTACTAATTTACAAAAGCGGGCGAAACAAAGTTGTTCC
>JBCDHF010000256.1:0-6950 GCA_038750375.1 Cyanobacteria bacterium P01_H01_bin.15 | reverse complement strand
TTCTATGGGGTAGCTCGCTGCCATCTTCCTTGCATTTTTGTCTCGATTCCTTCTCTTTTAACACGTCCTAACCCTTATTTGTGTTGCTATAGGAGATAGCCTGACACCGACTCGATTAGCCGGATAAATTGTTAGCACCGCTTCGATAATTTCCTGCAGAAAGCGAAATCGATTTTCGAGGCTACCGCCATAGTGATCACTACGCTGATTAGTTTTGGCTTGCAGGAATTGATCAATTAAATAACCGTTAGCCGCGTGAATTTCTAGTCCGTCGAAACCCGCAGCTTTGGCTCGAATCGCTGCTTGGCGATAGTCTTCAACAACTTGCGGAATTTCTTCGCTGGTCAAAGCACGGGGCGTTTCATAGGGCTTTTTGCCTTGGGGCGTATAAATACCATCGTCGTTTAGCTTAAGAGCAGAAGCAGAGACGGGTAGAGCTCCATTCTCTTGGAAATCTGAGTGGGACGCGCGTCCACAGTGCCAGAGCTGCAAAAATAATCGCGAGCCTTCCCCTTGCACGGCTTCAACAATCGGTTGCCAACCTACGACTTGCTCGTCGTTATAGATTCCTGGCGACTGATTCCAGCCAATGCCTTGTTTTGAAACCACAGTGGCTTCCGTAAAAATCAAGCCAGCACTGGCCCGCTGTCGATAGTATTCAGTCATCAAGCCATTGGGGATGCGCTCTACCCCTGCCCGAGCTCGGGTTAGAGGGGCCATCAATACACGATTCTTGAGGGTTAGGTCCCCCAACTGGAAGGGACTGAGCAAATGGGGAGACGAGGTCATAGTGTGCTAGCGAATAAAATGAAAAAAGAACTTGTAGGCAGTTAGTTTCAAAGAGATCAGAAGGAACAGTCTCCACAAACTGAAGTACTGGGAATAACAGAAACTATTTTTGCGATCGCAGACCCGCTGAAATCTCACAAATAAAAATGACACTCATTACGGTATCAGGGGAATTTCCTTTCGAACTGGATGGCGGCTAAAATCGCCCAACTGGTTACTCCAAAAGGACTAGCTGTCAGGGTGAGGCGAGAACAGGAAAAATTGCACGGAATCCAATTCATAGTTCTTAATTCAATGGAGAAAACTGAATGCAAGCCCCGTCTAGCGGAGACTCCGAGGTGAATTTAATGTTTTCTTTCGATGTCTAGTGGTAATTTGCAACACGGTTTGTCTATCAATCCTTGCTAGACTTCCCATATAGGAATAATTTCCTGTTTGACCTTATGTCGCTGTCATTAAATCTGGCACGTATTTAGCCACTAACTTTATGGAACCTGGTAGTTCGACGGGTGATGTCCCTCCTCCCCCGAATCATCGCTGGGCCAACATTCTTGGCACTTTCATCGCGCTGATTACCCTGACATTACCCTTACTGGTAGTTGCTATCTTTTCTTCGCCTTCTTCGTTGGAGCACCTGCAGCGAAGTGCAAATAATGCTCGACTACACTCAGATTTAAGCAAATAGTGTGAGTTTTACTTCGACTGCCCTGTAGTTGCTGGTTTCCTAATGCGGGCAATTTAATGAGGTCTTCGCTTTATTTCTCTTGGTGGCGGAGTCGGTAAATTTCTTCGGCGACTCGTTTGAGTCTTCGTAATTGTGCAGACATATCTGCCTGTGTCCAGGACCGTGCGACCTTCTCAAATCCCCAACGAATTAGTGGGTTAGGGATACTGTACTCAAAGCGATTGATTAACTGAGTGCCATTGTGCATGGGGTTACATTCCCAGCGATCACAACCGTTAAAGAAGCCGCTAAATTCCCACACGATTAGCCCTGGCTCGCGCTCAATGACCGTATTTCGCAGACTCAGTGAGAGAAGGGGAAGCTGCACAAAAAATCGGCTGCGGCTGCCTAGTTCAGTACTCCAGCTCCCAACTGGTTCACAGCGTAATGCTGGGTTTAACCAACGATGCATCAATTCCAAATCCGTGAAGCAGGTTTCGACTGCGATCGCGCTGGCGTTAATTTCAATCGAATTTTCAATAACTGACATATCGCTCTGAGGATTAATAGGCAAGGCATTTATGGTTCTGTCGCAAAAATAGAATTAGGTTATGAAATCCCTCTTCCTTATCTTTAATCTATGCAACAATACCGAAGATTTGGTGGATGAAAGGGATCTGTCCTGTCACATCCTCTCTGTCGACACCTTGAATCTGTCCTTTCCTGATCATCGTCATTGCTTCGTACCCGTTTAGGGTCTGTCCAGCTGTATTGAAAGACCCAAACCCTAAACTGGGTTTGACTAGGCGCTTAATATGGATATGGTCTTGCTCAACCTGATTGTTGAGATACTTGACGGGACGGAGCTCGGTCTCTTCTGGAAGCCCTTTTTTGTTTTGAGGTCATTCCCCGCTGCCGGATAAGCGGCATTCTTGTCCACGTTGATCACAGGGGGGGGTGACGGTTTGACCTGATTTTAAAGCCTTTTTGAGGAATCGTATGGCGGCTTTGGCGCTCCGTTTGGCACTCAACATAAAGCCCAGTATCTGCCCGTTCGAATCCACAGCTCGATAAAGATACTTTCACTCCTCTTTAACTTTCACGTAGGTCTCATGCACTTTCCAAGAATCGTCGCTCGAGCGTAGATGTGGGCGGCAACGCTTGTCGAGCTCCGGTCCATACTGCAAGACCCATCGATTAATGGTGCTGTGGTCTACCGAGAGTCCTCGTTCCCCCATCATTTCCTCAAGGTCCCGATAGCTCGGGGAATAGCCGCCATACTAACGGACGTTGAGTAGGATGATTTCAGGCTGAAAGCGCTTCCACTTAAATAGGACGGATTGAGACATTGACTCGGATCAGTTAGAAGATGATAGCGAGCCCAATCGTATCATCTCGCTGTTTTTGCGACAGAACCTGAAAAGGCGCTATGGCAGTTCGTTACAGACTCGCTTGCACTGCCCCTGCTACCTAAGAATCACCGAGCCGATCAGACAATGCGTAGTGCGACCCGCTCGCTGAGGGGAACGTCCCATCTTATGATTCGACTTTCCGCGCTCACGTAGACCGCGCTTGCGAGTGAAGGGTCAGCATCAACTTGGGCGTAGTATTCGGGAGAACTCTGGGTACCGTGAATACCAATCCACTCGAACTTAGCTCCAGTAGCAATCGCCCACTCATGCAGGGCCTTGGCTTCATGGTTCTCCCTGCCAGGGTAGTAAAACAGCTCATCGAACACGACAACTGAACCTGGGACAATGCGATCACTAAGTGCATCGAGTACAGTCCGTGTGGAAGAGTAGATGTCGCAGTCAATGTGGAGGAGATCGACCTTTCCCTGAATTTCAATAAGGAAGCTCGGCAGAACCTCGGCAAAGTAACCTTCTACGATCTTGGCATTATCGGGTAGGTCGGTAGGTCGGTCGTATTTGAACGCCCCCTTCTTGTGAAACGCATTCCAATCCTCTGGCAGCCCCTCAAAGGAGTCAAAGGTAAACACAGATCCGGCCTTGCGAGCCTCACACAACATGCGCGTGGTGGTAGCGCTTCCGGTGCCAAACTCAAGCCAGAGTCCGTCGGGGCGGTCTGCCGCAACCCCATCCTGAGCAACGTGCCAGAGCGGTGGTTTCGGTAACTGCATCGAAAGCAGATCGCGCTCTGCCCACTCACAAAACTCGACTACAGACATCCGCGTGTCGGATAGATTTACAAGATTACTCGTCATAGCTCCCCTGTTAGAGTTTTCTTTGAACTTGACACAGAATTTTGGGTTCTGTCGCAAAAATAGAATTAGGTTACAAAATTCCTCTTCCTGCATCTTTACCTATGCAACAATACTGAACTTCGTAGATGAAAGGGATCTGTCCTGTCACATCCTCTCTGTCGACACCTTGAATCTGTCCTCTCCTGATCATCGTCATTGCTTCGTACCCGTTGAGGGTCTGTCCCGCTGTATTGAAAGACCCAAGCCCTAAACTGGGTTTGACTAGGCGCTTGATATGGAGATGGTCTTGCTCAACCTGATTGTTGAGATACTTGACGGGACGGAGCTCGGTCTCTTCAGGAAGCCCTTTTTTTGTTTTGAGGTCATTCTCCGCTGCCGGATAAGCGGCATTCTTGTCCACGTTGATCATAGGGGGGGTGACAGTATGACCTGCTTTTAAAGCCTTTTTTAGGAATCGTATGGCGGCTTTGGCGTTCCATTTGGCACTCAACATAAAGTCCAGCGCCTGCCCGTTCGAATCCACAGCTCGATAACGGTACTTCCCCTGCCCTTTGACTTTCACGTAAGTCTCATCCACTTTCCAAGAATGGTTGCTCGGGCATAGATGTGGGCGGCAATGCTTGTCTAGCTCCGGTCCATACTGCAAGAGTTAACGATTAATGGTGCTGTGGTCTATCGAGAGTCCTCGTTCCCCTATCATTTCCCCAAGGTCCCGATAGCACAGGGAATAGCGGCTATACCAACGGACGTTGAGTAGGATGATTTCAGGCTGAAAGTGCTTCTACTTGAATAGGGCGGATTGAGCCATAGTCTCGGATCAATTAGAAAATGATAGCGAGCCCCATCGTCTCATCTCGCTGTTTTTGCGATAGAACCGGATTTATTCCCTAGTGCCACAAAAAAACGGACCCGAGATGAGTCCGTGATCGCGATTCAATTTAATTTTGTCGACATGACTCAAACCAACGTGAGGAATTGGGGCGACTTAAGCTTCATCTAGCGCAACAATACCGGGCAAAGCCTTGCCTTCGAGCAGTTCTAAGCTCGCACCACCACCGGTAGAAATGTGGCTCATTTTTTCGGCTACGCCCACTTTCTCGACCGCTGCCACGGAGTCACCTCCCCCAATAATAGTGATCGCACCTTTTCCAGTTAGACCGGCCAATGTGTTTGCGATCGCTTCGGTACCGGCAGCAAACTTATCGAACTCGAATACCCCCATGGGACCATTCCAAATCACGGTCATGCAGTCACCCAAAGCATCCTGGAAGGTCTTGACCGAATCGGGACCGATATCCAGACCCATCCAACCATCGGGGATGGCATCAATGCCGACCGTTTGCGCATTAGCATCTGGAGCAAAGTTATCTGCAACCACAACGTCTGTCGGCAGAATTAACTCAACACCTTTCTCCTTTGCCTTGGCTTCCAATGACTTCGCCAATTCCAGCTTGTCTTCTTCGACCAAAGACTTTCCAACGCTTAAGCCACGAGCCTTGTAGAACGTAAAGATCATGCCACCGCCAATAAAGAGCTTGTCGCACTTATCCAGCAGGGTTTCAATGACGCCAATTTTGCTAGACACTTTGGATCCACCAATAATTGCCGCCAAAGGCTTCTTAGGAGCATCGATTGCGCCTTGTAGATAGTCCAGCTCTTTTTCGATTAAGAGACCTGCAACGGAAGGGCTCAAATACTTGGTAACCCCTTCAGTCGAAGCATGAGCACGGTGAGCAGTACCAAATGCATCGTTAACGTAAACATCCGCATTGGCGGCAAGCTTCTCCGCAAATGTCGGATCGTTCTTGGTCTCTTCGCTGTAAAAACGAACGTTTTCGAGTAGCGCAACCTGACCATTACTCAGACCAGAAACCAGCGCCGTTACTTCATCGCCAATACAGTCTGGAGCCATGGCAACATCTTGACCAAGCATTTCAGACAAGCGCTTCGCTACTGGCGTCAAACGCATATCTTCTTTGACTTCACCCTTGGGACGACCAAGGTGACTCGACAAAATAACCTTGGCTCCCTTGCCGAGCAAATCTTTGATGGTGGGAAGAGCTGCACGAATCCGCGTGTCATCGGAAATGGACCCGTCATCGTTGAACGGTACATTGAAATCGGCTCTGACTAAGACCCGTTTACCGGCTAAATCAGCCGCTGTTAAATTTGCTACAGTTTTTTTGGACACAGCTATTCTTCTCCAAGTTTATTGAAGCTTTGATTTAGTGGGAGCTTGTTATAACTTTCGCCAGATCGCTTTAGGAAACTTCTAATTTTGAGTTGCCTAATTGAAGAGCGTTCTGGTATGCAGCCGATCCCCTGTAAAGGTTACGACTGCTATAACACTTGCGCTTGGGTGGCGTTTGGAAGCCTAAACAACAAGTCGCAATCCTAAAAATATCCTAAAGACATTTGCTCTCAAGGAGATTGTACCGGAGGGTGTGTCCAGGAGGAAAAGACCCATGTTTAACACCATTTTATTTCCCTTAGATCGCAGTCAAGAAAGTCAGTCTGCGGCTCAATTAGTAGCCAATCTGGTAAATCATCACGAGAGTAGCTTAGTGCTGCTGTCGGTCGTACCCGAGGATGCCAAAACAACTGGCGAATTTGACGCGATCGCAAAAATGTTAGAGCAGGCTAAAGACGCGTTCTCTCAGCAGAACATTACCGCTGAGATTATTGAGCGTTCAGGCATGCCGGCATTTGTGATTTGTGACGTAGCCGATGAAGTGAGCGCGGAATTAATTGTCATGGGCTGTCGGGGATTAGGCTTGACCCAAGAGGGGGCAACTGATAGCGTTACTAACCGAGTAATCAGCTTGGCGCCCTGCCCTGTGCTGGTGGCCACCTAGGCTCGATCGTTCTCACGAAAGTTAATAAAATTCCGTATTGCCGATATTGTCAATACGGGAGTCCTTGGTACCAGACCTTAAAAAATCCTAAGAAAATTGCGGGATCGTCGTGGAAACGGGAAAAAATCTAAAGCTTCTTTCTGTGGGTTCTGTTCGCTTCCTACACTGATGCTCAAATATCTACCTATTAATGGTGAAGCGGCATGGATTCTCCGTCACTTTGGCAACGCTATCAAGACTGGCTCTATTTTCACGCGGAGTTAGGGCTGTATCTAGATATCAGCCGAATTCCCTTTGACGAAGCATTCATTGCCCAAATGTCTCCAAAATTTGAGCGAGCGTTTGCTGATATTAAGGCCCTCGAAAGTGGTGCGATCGCAAACCCGGATGAAAATCGGATGGTCGGGCACTACTGGCT
>JBCDHF010000255.1:0-6972 GCA_038750375.1 Cyanobacteria bacterium P01_H01_bin.15 | reverse complement strand
ATTTAACCCATATTTTGTAAATTGAGGTAGACGAACTTGTCCGTCTACCTCAATTTGGATTTGCCGTTCTATTCCGTTGGGCGAAATCCTTCCAACAGAGTTACGATTGACCATCCTTCAGTTTTCCATGAAATCGGGAAACTGATTCGAGTTAAAAACCCCCTCAACAATGAATTAGCTTACAATCTAGTCGACGGAAATTTGCAAGGGAAACGGAGCCAAAACGGTATTTATCTGAGCAAGCGCCGTTGCTTCTCTCTTATGCTCAAACCCGATAATATTATTCATTTTGGCCCTGTTGTCGTGTGCAAATATTTTGTATTTGACGATGAGCAGCTCGCCAAATTTATTGAGCAACGTCAGCATCTACAGACCCTAAAAAATTTGGATCAGGCCTTTGTTACTCATGTTGAGAGCGAATCGGATCAGCCGGAATCTGAGACTGAACCCTAAAATGTTGGCAAGTTATTTCTTGATATTTTTACGCAGTAGTGACCTGAACACTAAAGGTTTAGTTTAGGGGCGTTTAAAGAAATCCGCTGAGCTTATCTCGCTATACTAGTCCCAGCAGGTTTGATGAATAATTAGGACGGGTCTGGCTGCAAGTTTGAGTAGTACTGAGTTCGCCTGCTTATTTGTGAGGGCGGAATGTAGGTCATTACCCTTCCGAAGTGAATAGCCTTTCCCGCCTTATCAGAGTTTTGTTTGCATAGGATGCTTGGTTCTTCAGCGATCAGTCGACCACCCAATTCTTTACAAAGCCTCCGTTGCCTTGTTTTTGTCTGTTTCGCTCACTGAGCTTCAGGAATATGACTAAATTGCATGATACGCAGAGTGCGGCGATCGCAAAAAATAATTATACGGTGAGTGCGGATTTAGGGACTATCAGTCGTCTGGGATTGTTTAATTTGGGTCTAGGCCTGATGTCTGTGTTGACCTTGGCTGTGCTGAACCGGATCATGATTGATGAGCTGGCGATTCCTGCGACAGTTACCGCTGGGGTTTTGGCAATGTCGCAGTTAATTGCTCCTGCTCGGGTCTGGTTTGGGCAACTGTCTGATTTACGCCCGCTGTTTGGTCTGCATCGTACTAGCTATGTGTTGTTGGGGACTGTGCTGTTTAGTGTGGCTGTATTCGTCGCACTACAAGTAGTTTGGCGTTTAGGCGATCTGATTCAGCTCCAAGAAGGCTGGCGTATTAACTCTGAAACTCTCAGTTTCGTCGTTCTACTAGGGATCTTGTTTGGACTTTACGGCATGGCGCTTAGTTTGGGGTCGACTCCCTTTACCGCGCTGTTAGTGGATATTTCTTCAGAAGATAACCGTTCCAAAGTGGTGGCAATTGCCTGGTCTATTTTGATGCTTGGGATTGTGCTTGGCGGTATTTTTGGCAGTGTTTTATTCAAGTCTTTAGACGGTGATTTTTCGTTTGAACTGTTAAAAAGCACCATTAATCGAGTGTTTATCGTAGTGCCGATGATTGTGTTCGGATTGGCATTGGTTGGCACTTGGGGGGTTGAAAGAAAATATTCTCGCTTTCAAAGTCGTTCTCGGGTGCAGGATCGTGAAGAAGGAATGACCTTCAAACGCGCCTGGCGAATTTTGACGACGAGTCGCCAGACCGGTCTCTTTTTCGGTTTTCTCATGTTGATGACATTTAGCTTGTTTATGCAGGAAGCCGTGTTAGAGCCTTATGCCGGAGAAGTCTTTGGGATGAGTATTGCGGAAAGCACGCAACTGAATGCATTTTGGGGCGTTGGGATCTTGATCGGCTATTCCACCACGGGATTTTTGATCATTCCTCGTATCGGGAAACAAGCGACCGTAAAGGTGGGATGTGTGTTGGTCTCTCTCTGTTTTGTGGTGATTATCTTGGCTGGGCTCACCACCACCCCAGATGTATTGAGAGGCGCATTGATTTTATTTGGAATTGCCACGGGGCTGACAGTCATTGGCGCAATCAGTTTGATGCTGGATTTGACAATCTCGACTGCTGCGGGAACGTTTATTGGCGCTTGGGGGTTAGCGCAGGCGTTGGCGCGGGCGTTTGCAACCTTTGGCGGCGGAGCCATCCTTGATTTGGGTAAATTCTTTTTTACAAATACTTGGCTCGCTTATTCGTTGGTATTTGCGTGCCAATCTGTGGGGATGCTGCTTTCTATTCTGGTGTTAAATCAAGTGAGCGTCGCTGTTTTTCGCCAAGAGAACGAAGAAAGTACATTGATGGCGATGGAAGATGCATTGTAGCGTCAGAGATTCCTCAAGCTCAGACCTAAACCGATATCAAAGATACAGAGATCTGACCATTGAAGCAGACATCCACATCAGTCCCCGGCTGGCGAGGACGATCTGAATAAGAGCCCGCATATTGAAAATGAGTTTTCTCTGACTGTTTGAACTCTAGTAGTAATGGCTCTGTGTCAACTGAGCAGTAAACGATTTCCGGCTCTGGACTTTCCGGGGGAAGGTGAGGAATGTTGACGTTCCAAAAATGTTTAGGCGGGAGATCTTTCGCCAGCAGTTCCAGCAGAATTTTCCCGGTCCAGCGTGCAGCTACTTCCCAATCAAGCTTTAACGGACGGCGGATCCAATGAGAAATTGAGATCGCACAATAACCATTAATCGCCGCTTCTCTAGCTGCCGCGACGGTCCCGGAATAATACACATCGACTCCCAAGTTTCCGCCCGCATTGATGCCAGCTAAAATCCAGTTTGCCTGCGGGGCTAAGTTTGCGATCGCAAGTCGGGTGCAGTCACCGGGAGTCCCGTGAATTGCATACCGATCCTTCCCTTTGGGTTCAGCCATGATGCTCGAACCGGTCGTGAGCTGGTGACTACAGCCGGAATGGGGTAAAAGCGGAGCGCAGATGAGGGTTTTAGCCTTTGCGATCGCAGCAAGTTTTGGGATTGATGCCGCCTGCTCAGAGGCTAATTGGACTGCCTGTTCCAGAGCTGCAATTCCCGGTGCATCGATTCCATCGTCATTGGTCAAAGCAAAAAGCATAAATCGCTAAAGAGTTTCGAAAGGACTACTCGCTGGCATTGAGTTGCTGGAATAACAATACGCCGCCTTGGTCAAAGGTTTTTTTGAATTGAGGACTTGTCGCTAGTTTAGAGGTCAATGTCGCCACAAGTTCGGGTGAACTGAGCCAGCCAGGGCGCTGAGTATCGATCAGGACCACTGCAAACTTATTCAGGGGAGCCTCGACTGTTTCGGATTCGATTAGTTTTACGACTCGGCGATGAGTTAGATGGGGCGCAAAGTGGTTCGTCGTCAATACTGAGACCTCGGCCGGAACTTGCGCAATTGCGGCGCGACTTGCTGACCACGTATTTAAATGCTCCAAATATAAAGAGCCAAAATATCCCCATTTTCCAAAGACCGCAAAACAGAGAACTGCCCACAACACAATCCAGCGCGGTTTGGTGAACCAAGTTTTCTGAATCGCCAGGGCGGCAATCACTGCGATCATAAAATACGGCAGAATTGGCAGGGAATATTGATGCACCAAGTCTTTTTTGGCGTCTCCTTGAGACAGTAAATTTAGGCTTAGCGCCGGAAGTGCTGCAATCAGAGGCGTCAAAGATCGCCAGTGCAAACCCCA
Source organism: Cyanobacteria bacterium P01_H01_bin.15 (assembly GCA_038750375.1). Lineage (GTDB taxonomy): Bacteria > Cyanobacteriota > Cyanobacteriia > Cyanobacteriales > JAAUTE01 > JAAUTE01. The sequence continues at coordinate 3,368 of JBCDHF010000255.1, read as the reverse complement.
AATCCAAGGCAGAATCAACAAAATTAGATAGCCAAAATTTGCTCCTGTGAACAGGGCGGAGAAAACGAGTCCTGGCTGAGTCAATAGATTTCTCAAAATCTCGCCATAAGACCTACCCAAATGACTATAAAAATGAAAATGCCGGTTTAAATCGCTATCGACTCCACCAAAATGCGGAATCAACCAGGTGATCGCAAATAAAAACCAGCTGCTACCTATCAAAATCCCTAAGCTACCAGCCCGAAAACGCCGCTCAATCAGTAGCCATCCCCCCAATCCCACTACTGTCAAGCTCCAGACCGCTTTGGCACTGAGGATTAGAGTAATTGCGATCGCAAACACAAATAGTTGATTGGCTCTGGCCGCCCAAACCGCCCAGAAAAGACCTGAGACCACTATTGTTTCCGGATGAAAATCTGCCAGATTCACATTAAAAATCAGCGGATACAGCCAATAGCTCAGTGCTAGATTTCGGGATAATCCTGGTTTAAGACCCGCTTGCCTGGCAACAACCCAGACGCCTAAACCGCCAAGCGTTAATCCCAGGGCTTGGGCCGCAAACAGCCAATAAACGCTCGGCCAAAGTCGATATAGGACCGCCAACGGATACAGAATCACCGCGCCGTGGTCCCCCAAAATATGAAATCCTAATAACGAGGAAATCGGCGTTTTTCCATCACTGATAAGAAAAACTGCTTGATCAAAAATCCCTAAATCCCAACTTGCTGACTGTAAGAGTTCATGGCGCAGACTGCTACATCCCAGCAGAATTAAAAAAACTGCGATCGCCTGCTTCCACGGTGCGTCTCGCCAGAAACTCGCTAAAACGGAAAGGGAAATGTGCTTAGATGCCATTGATTCTCCAAATGCTTTGGCATCCTAACCCACAGCTGTTGGTATTTTTTGCCGCCTTCAATCTGACCATGAATCCATCCTGCCAAACCCTAACCGCTGACTGGATTACCCCGGAAAATTTTGCCCCCTATGGACAGCTTATTCAAGCCAGTCATGATGGAAAACTCTTTGACGAGAGCGACGCGCAACTTGAATTAAGCCGAGGTAAGCCGCGCTTTTATATCATGCGCCTGACTGAACGTGGCCGAAATTTTCATCGCATTACGCGTCATTTGCAATGTACTCAATGTCTAGGTTCCCTGGAAGGGAAAGACTGGTATTTGGCGGTTGCTCCCCCAGCAAATGCCCCGGAACCGAATCTACTCCGCTTAGCCGCGTTTCGTATTCCTGGGGACTGCTTTATCAAGCTTCATCGAGGAACGTGGCATGCTGGTCCCTACTTTGATCATGAATTTGTCGATTTCTACAACTTGGAGCTATCGAATACGAATCAGGTCGATCACTATACCCACGATTTCTGCAAAGCGCAGCAGCTTGCTTTTCAGATTAGTCCAGCCCTTTCCAGTGGGATTTAGGTATGAATAAACAGTACTCGTTACAAACCCTCAAAGCCCTAGCTCAAGTGGTAGAGCTATCCATTTCCGAAGAGTATTGGCCCAGCGTCGCGGCAAATTTTCAGCGAACGGTTAGGATTTGGCACATTCTTGAAGCGTTTACATATCCGAATTTATCTGTAAACGATTCTGACAAAAGCGGAAATATCGATAGATATAACGATGCAGCGAAGCAATAAAATCCTGTTTCGGTGAACCTTTCAGGCTTTTTATCGAATCTCAAAAAAGTTTTTTCAAAAGTGATAGGTTCCTTGAACGGGATGGGTAATGTATCTACAGGAAAGCAAACCTCCCTCTTAAACTTGATATCCAAACAGGAGACTAGTAGATGAACTTTCAACTGCAACTTTTACAGCACTTACGCTCCAAGCGTCAAAGCGACAAAGGTTTTACTCTGATTGAACTTCTTGTTGTTGTCATTATCGTCGGTGTACTTGCCGCAATCGCACTTCCTAACTTGATTGGTCAGGTTGGTAAAGCTCGTGAATCCGAAGCAAAGACCCTACTGGGTTCCGTGAACAAGAGCCAGCAGTCCGTTCACACAGAAAGTGGATTCTTTTATGAAACCGCCACGAACTGGCCTGATGCTCTAGGCATTACTCAAGAACCTCAATACTATGCCTACAGCATTCAACCTATTGACATTGCTGTCGCTACCGACCCGAATACTGATGCTGTAGCCCGTATGCTAGCTGATGCAATAGATCCGACCGTTGATGGAACTCGCGATTTTGCAGCCGGCATTGACTATGCTCAGGGAACCGCGACTTACACAACTGTTCTCTGTGTGGCAGACATCAAGGACAACGCTACAGCTACTGGCAACCTCTCAACACCTCCTACAATCGCTGAATTACTTACCCCTGGTACACCTGTGGTCTTCGCTACAGGTATTGTCGAACCCGTTGTTGCTAACAATCAATTGGATGCACAACCTGCAACAGGTTGTACTGTCGGACAACTCGTTCGCTAATCAGCTCCACAGATGCAACGATTAAGTGTTGGCACGATATAACAAAACCGAACCCTATAGTTTTAAATTTAAGAATTATGGGGTTCGGCAAAAATCAGGGTTCAATATACGTTTTTCGCCGACTAATTGCTCTAGAAGAAAAATGATAACGCTAGCTAACTATGGCAGCGGAAGACTGAGTTAAGACATCATTAAATTCCAGACAGTCAACGTTTGGTCTCTTTATCTGAACAACGTTCTAACTGGCTCCTTGCCTGCTATAAAATCTTAAAGTCTTCGATTACCCAGCAATTTAGTAAGATTCTACTTATTGCTTTTACAGCTTAGGCTATACGTAAGTAGAATTGCGAAAATGCATTTCACTTAAAGCTTGAAAAAGCCCTTCTACATGGCTTTTTCTTGAGTTTTATTTCGCCTGAACAATCTTGCATCGCCAAAGATTTATTGTTGAAGCGACTACACTACGATAACATTACTCTCAATGTTTTTATGAGGACTGATTTAAAATATCATTGCAGCTATCCAGAAAGTTCCGGCTTTACACTGATTGAGCTTTTAGTTGTTGTCATTATAGTAGGACTGCTAGCAGCGATCGCTCTGCCGAATTTGTTTTTTCAAATTGCCAGAGCCAGGGAGTCTGAAGCTCGTCTTAACCTTGGGGCGATAGCTCGCTCCCAGCAAGCATTTCACTACGAGAAGCAATTCTTTTTTAATGGCTCTAATTTGGTTGATTTTGCTGATGTTAATTTAGCAGGCTCAACCCGGTATAATTACACGGGCGATCCAAGTGCATCCCAACTTCAAGTTACTCACTTGGCGATTGCTACATCACCCTCAGAAGACAGATTAAGGGATTATGCTATAAATCTTGTTTTCGACACTACTGCAGAGGTATATGTGTCAACGTTTTGCGTATCGAATGCGGT
>JBCDHF010000254.1:0-6979 GCA_038750375.1 Cyanobacteria bacterium P01_H01_bin.15 | reverse complement strand
GGGGATTCGAATTCCCCTGGGGGTATTATTTCTAGGCGACGACACTTCAACCCTTGCAACGCTTAAACGCTTGCAGGGGTTTAGTTTTAGTCTTTGTTTCTGAATTTAAATCATTCTCAATCAATGGCTCGCTTCAAGACTCCTAGACATGGCGGAGCAAGAACTGCGTCGTCAAGGGCTGCGTGAACAAGTCCCGATCACCTATGTCACGCCTGAACCTTATGTCGGACATTTAGGGGTGTCTGATGTGAAAAATGCACGGGAACTGACTGCCAAGTTGCTGCAGGAGCGGGGCATTCAAGTAATCGACAAGATGAGGATTACTGCAATTGACGCTAAGCAGATCATGCTGGCCAATGGTCAAACACTGCCGTTTCGGTACGCTATGGTTCTGCCGGCCTTCCGAGGGGTGTAGTTTGTTCATGATGTCCCCGGATTAGGCGATGAAGATGAAAAGGGCTTTATTCCGGTCTTGCCCACCCAACGTCATCCCGACTTTCCCCATGTCTACGCAGTTGGGGTGAGCGTCAAGTTACTACAGCCCGCTCAGACAGAGATTCCGATCGGTTTACCCAAAAGTGGGCAAATGACGGAGGCCATGGCAACAGCTGCTGCTCACAACATTGCGGTTGATTTGGGGGCAATTCAGGCCCCGCTGCAAAGTCCGATCCTCGATGCCCTGTGTTTTGCCGAGTTTGGCGATACGGGGATTGCCTACATTGCCACGCCGGTGATTCCCGACCCAGAGACGGGGCAGCGGCGATCGTCCTATGCGATGCGAGGCCCCTGGGTCGTTTGGGCAAAAGTCGCCTTTGAGGAATATTTCATGCTGAAAATGCGTTACGGCGTGGGAATGCCCTGGTTTGAGAAGCTGGGGTTACGCACCCTCTTTAACTTGAAAATGTTTCAATCTCTATCACCGGAAAAGATTCAGGCACTTAAAAAGTGCTGACAGCAAATTGGCGCAGGACACAACAATAAACCACTACTTGGCAATATAATGAATCAAGACCATCTGATTCATTATATTGCCATAGACTGAATACTGAATGCCGTGTCTAGCCAACCCACTCAGAAAAAACAGCTCCCCAAAGTCAGTCAGTTAGACGACGATTGTCGTGTGGCAAATCTATCGCCAGTCGCTTTAAATTTGATGGCTGGGTTCTTCAAGGTGCAATCCGAATCAAGTCGGTTGCAAATCGTTTGCGTGCTCAGAGCAGGTCCTAAGAACGTCACTGAGATCATTGAAGCTACGGGATTAGGTCAGGCCAATGTCTCCAAGCATCTCAAAATGCTGGCTCAAGCAGGCGTCGTTTCTCGCCAACCTCAGGGCGTGTCTGTCTATTACCAGATTGCCAATCCATTTGTATTTGAGCTGTGTGAACTGGCCTGTGATGCACTCTCTATTCAAATTGAGCAGCAGAACAAACAATTTGAGCAGTTAGATCTGAGACGTTAAGGAGCTTGGTGGTGTACAGACTGCCAATTTCTCAGGCCGGATAAATCGCTGGGCCTGATTAACAGTTCAATCTGTTGCTGACTGCACCTCGGCTCAATCAGCCGCCGCGATCGCCTGCACTCCCGGCCCGGATGACTTGATGCGATGAGTCACCTGAATCCAGCGGTTCGCTTGAGATGCCATCTATTCAGCAAGCTTGATCGAGCGAAAGTTATACTCCACCTCAGACTGGCCTACAGGTCAAAGTCATCACCCCAGTCTTCGCGGGCTTGAGCATCGGCGCTTAAGAGCGTTTGACGTAAACTTTGCCAGTCTACGCTGGTCGCTACTTGATCTTGTAAAAGCCGTCCCTGCTCTAAATAAAGCAGGCGATCGCAAAACGCTTGCGCAAGTTCAAGCTGATGGTTGCTCATCACAACGGTGAGCCCTTGCGCCTTCACCTGATCTTGAATCGCCGCCAACAGGCGGTGAGCCGCCCCCAAGTCAAGAGCTGCGGTCGGTTCGTCTAACAGCAATAGCTGGGGTTGCGTGACCAGTGCTCGCGCAATGGCAATTTGCTGTTGTTGCCCGCCCGAAAGTTCCAGTTCAGTTTTGTTGAGCCACTCTTGGGGAAGCTGCAGCTGCTCAAGGCAATCGGCCACCCGTGCTTCGCGATCGCTGGCTGACAGCTTTTGCAGGATCAGTGGATAGTGCAAAGCTTGCCGCGCTGTCATGCCTAAAAGTCGGCTGTCTTGCCCCGCCAACATCACCTGTTGGCGCAACTCACAAACGGGGATTGTGGCGATCGCCTGTTGGTTGAAGTACATGACTCCCGACGAAGCACTGCGAAGCCGATTCATGAGCTTGAACAATGACGACTTCCCCGCCCCTGCAGGCCCTACCAGCGCGACAAATTCTCCTGGGTACAGGCGTAAAGAAATTGAGTCTAAAATCGGGGGCAGCCCCTGGCCTGCCATCAGGCCAACAGTGTCCAATTCAAACAAGGTGTTCACTCAGCTGACCCCGGCAAAGTGAGCCGCCGTCCACAGCGTCCATCCATCGACGGCCAATAACAATAAGCTCAAACCGCCCAAAATGAGATACATCCAGGGCTGTGCTAAAGGCTTCACATCACGAGTATCGATCGCGGTGTAGGCCTCGACGTAACGCAGCAGTTCCGCAAACCCGGCAATACGCATCGGCAGCAAATAAGCTTGCTGGCCATCACTCGTAAAGTAATAAACCAGCCCCCCTTGCCCCGTCGTTCGAGGCTTCAAAGCAGTAATATCGTCCCAATTGAGCTGCCACTGACGCCGCAATACCCACCCAACCCACCGCGGGTATCGCACCGCAATTCCCTCCGAATCAACAAAGACGCGTTCACTCAGCCCACCATAGAGGAAGATGCCGCCGACCACGATGCCGATCTGCAATGCTCGTGCGGGCACTGGAGCCTCGGTTACCGTAGCTAGCACCGGTAAGGGCAGGGTAAGTGCGACATAAAGCAATAGTAGGGTGATGCGAATTAGCGGCGAAATCCCAAACGACTGGGAACTTAACTGGGACAACATCGACAATGAAGTAGTCGGAAATTTATTTTCAGGCATGATCGTGGTGAGACCTATCAACCCAGGCAGTAGCTTAGTTTATTGTGAGCCGGCAAAAAGGCTTAATACCTTATGCCTTTAGCTTAAAGTTTTTGTGTGCTGTGCAGATCTGGCATGCAGATATTGGGTTTCTAAAGCTAGCCTGGCAGAGGCGCTGGAGCCAAGCTCATTTTTGGGGGCGAGTGTTTTGAGAGCGTCCGGTTTTGATGGTCAGTTAACCCAGATGGGAATTCTAAACCCGGTGCTTGGGACGCATCATGATTAAACAATCGTAGTAATAGAATCAAGCTTGGAGGATTTGTCGTCGTGCCCAAAATGCAAGAATTGGCTGAGTCTGTGGCTAGTCTGCCTCTGCAGGCTACCGCTAGTCCCGAAAGAATTGCTGCCACGGAACTACGCCCTTGGGGCTCGTTTACCGTGCTCGAAGAAGGCAGAGGCTACAAAATTAAGCGAATCGAAGTTAAGCCTGGTCATCGCTTGAGCCTACAGATGCATCACCACCGGAGTGAGCATTGGATTGTCGTTTCCGGTACGGCGAAGGTGACCTGTGGCGATCACGAAACCCTGCTTTCAACGAATCAATCGACCTATGTGCCCCCCTGTACGTCTCACCGGTTAGAGAATTCTGGTGTCATCCCCCTGATTCTCATCGAAGTTCAGAATGGTGAATATCTCGGGGAAGATGACATCGTGCGCTATCAGGATGACTATTCGCGCACCGAGAAGAAGTAACGGCAGCCATCCCAAAACTTCCGCCAATTCCTCAGAATCCACCCGTGGCACTTGTCACAGGTGGTTTTTTTTAGTCAATCCCCAAAAAGATGACATCAGGAATGTGATTCCAACAGCGGAGCCACCCACATTTCCCGTGAGAGAGCGCACACCGCAGTCCGCCAAGTTGATGATAAAAAATGGGCGATACTGGATTCAAACCAGTGACCTCTTCCGTGGAAAGGAAGCCTCTGATCACCCTAGAATCGTTGATTTGCAGGGATTTTAGCTTGCGTGAGAAATATTGATAAACCCCATCCAGATTCAGAACTGGAGTTTTCATATTCGGCTTAACCTCACCGCCTACGGCACCTCTCCTTACTTTTGGCTAAGCCTACCCGGAGGGTTTAGAAGAGGCTTGGTGAGGCTTGGTAAGGTTTTATCCCTGGAGCAAAACTACAGTTGCTATTATGGCCTTAGTTTAGTCAAACATATGTAGGGTTTGCTGAAAAAACTGCAACTGTCTCAGCACAGAACTTTAAGGACTCAAAAGAGGGTTCTCTTTTTGGGGTAGTGTTGCTTACCTGGCTGGCGACCATTGTTACGGGTACTAGAGGAATTACACTGAGGGCACTGCATAGGTAGTTCCTCAAAGGGTCTTCTGAGGTCACCTTAGAAAAGCATCTCCCTATTCAGCAACGTCCAAAAAGTTAAGGCGCAGACGGTATGAGTCTGGTGGTCACTTTCCGTTGGGGAGAGGATCGGAGATTGAGTTCTTGCCATCTCAGACCGAGCAAAGCGGCTGTGGTTAACATAAAGCCAGGTTCTTCCATTAAGGTAAAAATAAACCCGTTAACCAGTACATTTAAAACCAGGAACCTTGATAGATCGTCTTCACAGACTTTGAACCAAATAATTCCCCACAGACACAAGTAAACGCCGAGGCCAAGGAAGCCGATATCTCCCCAAATACCAGCCCACCCCCAGAACGGAGAAAAGAAGCTGGAGTCTAAATAGCTGTCACGCCAGTAGCTCCAAATCGGTTGCACGACCGGATGGGTGGTAGCACCTAAAGGTTGTAGGAGACTGGCATAGTCTCGAATCATCCAGCCGCCAATTCGGCCTACGGTATGACCTGGCCCTAACCCAAGAAACCAATGCCGCATAGAAGTGAAATGGCTGATAATACTCTCAATGGGAAGCAATTTTTGTACAGTTGCATCCCCATTAGGGCCATAAATTTCTGGTCGTATCCAGGTACGGTAAGGTTTTAGAAATTCAACATTATAAATAGACCAATAAAAGGCATAAATTGATACTGTCGCCAGCGTTATATATTTAATCGTGACTCTCAGGTCTTTTACTCGGCTCAAAATTAGTAAGCACCAAGCAACGATGCCCACCATGACGACTTGTTTAGCATCTGATATCAAAACGTGAGCGAAACCTGCACCTAAAATACACAGGCGAGATTTCATCAGATGTTTGGGGGCACTGACATAGTAATAAAGGCAAAAAATCAAAGAGACTGTGGCTCCGACAACATGTCCTCCAGAAGAAACATAAAAGACTCCCTGAATATTATCCTGCAATGTTAAATCAGTGAAGTTGATGACGCCGACCGTTAAACCGACCCACTGGATTAATGCTAGGGACAGGTGAATAATGCCAAACTTGATGATCCAGCTTCTAAAAAATTCGAGTCTCTCTCTGCTAAAAGGGATACATACTACGGCAGCAATAAATAAAAAAGGTTCTGCCTGGATCATGTAGTTGAGAAAGATGTTGACCGCTCCGGCTCCATTGAGCAGGGCGCTAGCAGTCATGACACCGAGAAATACATAGAGCCACTGAATCAGAGATCTCACGATGCCAAGGTGCTTTTTGTCAGTGACTCTGCAAACTACCAGGACATAAATGCAGGCGATCGGAATGATAAAAAAATGAATGAAATTGATGGGGGCAGGAGCCCCAATAGATTGCACAATTCTTGGAAAAAAAGCGCTGGAAAAAGCAATCAACAGCAATCCAGAACTGGCTAGATAGCCTTTCTCTTGAGAGATGCGATACTGATTTTTGCGAGTAGCATTAAGCATGACCGGCACCAATTTTCTCAGAGGGCTAAAAGTTTTTGTCTGTTCTGAACTTTGTCATAGATGCTGATGAGCTGCTGATAGTTAATCTCTTCAGTGTAGTGATCTAAAAAGCGTTGCCGGGCAGCTTGCCGCATGGCGAAATGGTTCGCCGGGTTATTCAAAAACCAAGCAACCTTTTGCGCTAACTGCTGAGCATTAGCGGGTTCAAAGTATAAACCTGTCTTGCCGTCGTCAATGAGTTCGGCGATCGCCCCAATCCGAGAGGCAATCACAGGCGTGCCCTTGGCAAACGCTTCGATCGCAACTCGGCCAAACGTTTCGTACCACTTGGAAGGAAAAACGAGGACACTGGCCTCACCCATGAGGCGATGAACTTCGGTCATGGGTTGGCGGCCCAACCATTCAATATTGGGGAAGGCACTGGCAGTCTGTTGAACCATATTCGCTAAAGGGCCATCGCCCACGATCTTTAAAGGGAAAGGTTGCGGGAGGGTTTGCCAGGCCTCAAGTAAGGTATCTAACCCTTTCTCAACTGAAAGTCTACCGACATAAAGCGCAAAGTTGCCCTGGCCGCTGCCCATCCCAGGGTCAGGATAAATAAAGTTGGGCTTGACCACAATTTTCTCAGCCGGTAGACCGCCTTCGACCAGTTTTTGCTTCGCAAACTGGGTCAAGGCAATAAAAACATTGACCTGCTTAAGCCAGGTTTTCAGGGCTCGATGACTGCTAATCATCGCGGCTACAGACGCACTAGCCAGCCGATTTTTCTTGTAACAGCCATGGACGATCCCGGGATAGGGAATGGGTTTACCCACGCAGTCTTCACACACTTTTCCGTCCCGAAAAAAGAGGGCATTGGGGCACACTAATCGATAATTTCGCAAGGTTTGGACAACGGGGACGCCCTCGGCCTGGGCGGCATAGTATACAGAAGGTGAAATTAGCGGAAAGAAGTTTTGCACATGAATCAGATCGTAGCGGTGGGTTCTTAGCCGCTGCCGCACAAAATCATATGACTGTTGAGACCAAATCGTTTTAAAGGCCAGGTGAAGAGAACTGTAGTTTTGAATATCGTGGTTAGTTTCTTCGTAGACATCAACGATATGACCATGATCCTGCAGCAGCTG
>JBCDHF010000253.1:0-7005 GCA_038750375.1 Cyanobacteria bacterium P01_H01_bin.15 | reverse complement strand
TCTAGCTGCTTGAACCTCTGATTCCATCAGTCAAGCCAGGGAATGGGAACCCTCGAACACTGGACATGCTCTTCCTGCTCAGCGACATCTTGTACATGGTGGCTCAAGGCTGTGAATGGCATGATTTATTGGGTGACTTTTCCTATTGGCCTACCTCTTATATCTATTTTTCTGACTGCTGCTGACATAATAATCTGGGTGCAGATTCATCACCGCCTGTGAATCTGGGTCTTCTTTATTCGGAGGGGCATATAAGTCTCTCTCAAGCCGGAATTGATAATCAGAGTGTTCGCAGCGACTCCATGCTCGATGAAGACGTGGGATTTGATGGCGCTAAATAAATTAAAGGATGGAAAAGTTACACTACTATATTTTGCTTGGGGCTTGTACTGAGAGGTACGGTGACTGGGGCAGATGAGATGGAATCCTGTGGGGGAAAGGCAATGATGGCCACTGTGGTCCAGGTGGGAGTAATGTTCAAGAGTCTTTATCTAAGTTTCTGGCATGCAAAGTAACGGCGATCACAGAGCGTTGTGTCCAGCTTTGATATAGTCGCCGACACTTTCGTAAGAGGGCGTCTGCGTGCCAGAACGCTCGAGAATTAGGCTACTCAAAATCAGAAGTGTCCTAGGCGATCTGGTGAAAGCGATATGAAAGCGGTGATCGCATTATGGATTGATTGAAAAACCAGAAATCTAGGCGCTCACAAAAATCATTAAAAATGTCTTTACCTAAAATTTATTGCTGTAACCGTCAACGGATAAGCTCATCTATCTGTAAAGCTGGCCAGATGCGTTGGCATATTAGATCTTTTGCACGAATAGACCTCTTGCAGGAATCGGAAAATCGAACGATTTTAATGGGTTTTAGCCTCCAACAAATGGGTCCGTGCAAGAGGTCTAATACAAAAAGCGAACGATTTTAGTGGATATTTAGTCCCCAACTAATGGTTCCGTGTAAGAGGCCTAATGCTCCCAAAAAGGACATATGGAGTCGGCAAATCAATAATGCAGTCTGTTTTGATTAACTGAAAGTTATTTTGACTTTCAACCGTACAATATTCTGCTACTTGTTTTAGCGCTGGGATCTGCCCGGACTCTAAATTTGTGATCGCAGTGCTCACTTCCGGCTCAAACTGTCTCAGCCAATCGTGGTTGTTCTCTTGAATGTATTCGACGGTAAATGCCTCATTACTAATTAGCCAATAATCCACACCGCTTTCCCGAATAAAGGTTTGCAGCATCGCTAGATCCGGAGTGTATTGAGCAGTTATTAGCGCTTGAACTCGTTGACGATATTGCTGGTAATAGCCCCAGTGGTAGGGGATGCCATATTCACGGGCGGCGTAGACTGCCCGCTGACTAAAGCTGGGTAGCACGTCCGCTTCTTCGTCCAGCGAAGCTACGACAATATCCGGGGGGTGCGCTTGCAAATATTCATAGAGCCACGGCTGCTCACCGTCCACAATATTACTTTTAGGATAGCCTTTCAAAAACAAGGGATAGATCAGAATCGGGACGCTCAATAGAATCACTAAACCGCCAGCAACGATAGTCCGAATGAACTGTGCCACTCTCAAACGAGCAACCTGATTGAGCAAACTATCAAGAATTGCCATCACCGAAAAACCGGTTGCGATCGCAAGCACAATGCGCAGACTATATTTGATGTACCGACTCGGTAAATGCAGCTTGAAAATTAGCAGATGGGCCAAGAAAAATAAGACGGTTGAGACCAAGAGTAGATAGCCGATAACCGCTAGTTTTTGCTTGTTGATCTTACGAATCAACGGGAATCCGTGACTCAACGCTAGTAAAAATGGAAATGCGATCGCAGCATGAGCCGTCGCCGGTAGTCGCTGAATCCGAGCGAGATAGCCACTACGAGAGTTTTTTAACCAAAAATCAGTGAAATTGTTGTCGAAGAAAAAAGCACGACCCCCTGGATAAAACTCTGGTAGCGTGCGGGCGGTTTCCACACTAATGACCGGTCCGAACTCTGAGGTTTGCACTGCAAACGGCAGCAGCACAACAATCCCCACTAACAGACCCCCCAAGCCAAACAGATAATGAGCGCGATATTTTGACCAATGCCAGCGCCAGCCCTCCCAATAGCCAGTTTTGAACAGGACCAGTCCGGAGCTAATCAGAACTGCCTGAGGATAAAACCAACTTTGAAGCCAGATAATCGCCCACCCAACCCGCCAAGCCCCGCGAACCCAGGCCAGCAACAACGCTAACAATAGTGGATACACAAACGCTCTGGGTGTCCCGGAAACGATATCATCTTCAACATTGATGAATTGTTCAAGCAAAAGCGTGGAAATAAACGCCACAAAAGGCACGGGCAAAATTTCGAGACAGAGCCAGAAAAATAGACCCACACTCAACAGCATCAAGAAAATGGGCAATACCTTGTTGAAGATAAACGGATCACCACCGAGCTGAGCAAACCCGTGATAAAGAGTGTGATACCCGACAGGTGCTACCGATTGAAAATAGTCGGTAATGAGATCGTTCGGAAATAAGTCGGGATTGATGAAGCGCTGCATCCAAAAAACGTGCTGGCGAGCATCATCTTGAATGCTGTAGGTCTCCCCCCAGGTTTTTTGCAGAATTACTAGTTGCGAACTTAAAGCAATCACCAGGTTCAGTGTCAACCAAAATAAACTTTGCGATCGCAAATAGCGAGTCGGCGCAGTGAACCAACGTTGCCAAAAAGTCGAAGAAGAGTCTGTCGTCATAATTCGCCCGCAGGGGTGAGCGTTCGGCTGAGCTTGTTTAGAGTAAGGCTCGAAGAGCCCACAAGACAAGGGGAGTAAGTCCTGGGCGTCATTCGGGACAGTTCACAACTCGCCATACATTCGCGTCCGGTTCAAGCTGTTCAAACTCGGGACAATGATTGAAATAGCTATTGACAGGCTGAACTAAAAAGACCGTTTCATCGGGTCCAAGAGTAATCGGATTCTCGCTGGCGGTAAGATCGCTATCCCTGATCAGACGTGTATGGGGCTCCAAATAGGGAACTAGCAGTGTGACCTTCAAAATGCTTTGGTAGACCAGCACCGGTTGCTCCGCTTCATTGATAAGTTGCACAAGATCAGACAGGTAATAGTCCTTGGATTTGGTCCACGCCACCGAACTCTGAAGAGTCGTGACACAAGCCATGACGCTAATTAGCAAAACAGCCCAAGGTAAAAGCCGGAGATGCCTTTGCCAGCCTGTTTGCCATCGGGTTAAAAACGACGCCAGTGCATAGGCAAACAACACCTGTAAGCTCAGCAACGTCGGAATCAGATAGCGGGGAATGCTCGACCGAATGCCGCCAGAATACAAATCCAGCGCAAACAGCGGCAAAAATAATCCCAGCCCCAAAATTGTGATCGCAACTGTGACCCGCAGTGGACACTCGCGAAAAACCAAAATGCCGCCCCAAACACAAATCCCCAAAATGAGCAAACCAATCACGTCTGTGATCCCAAAGGTTGGAGTTTCGGCTCGTTGAATAAATTTCAAGCTGTAGAGCGCTTTCGACGGGAAGAAATTGAGATCTAGAAATAAAGAATCGACGCCCAGTAACCAGCGCTTAAGCCACCATCCTGCACTCAGCGTTTTTTCGACCCAACCTGGCGTTCGGTCTTCATCAATAATTTTGAGCCAGGGCCAAAATCCGAGCGCAATGACTAACCAACTGCCGATCAAAGGCACACATTGACGACTCAACAGACGCCGACCGCCCATGAAAACTTGCGAGAGCAGTAAAAACAGAGAAAGTAGGTGGCTATACAGTGCTGCCAGGGTTGCCAGAATGTAGCCTAACCAGTTCGGCCAGCCTCCCAGTCGCAACGCTCGCAGATAAAACAGCATCGAGAACAGGAACGTGACTGTCCAGAGTCCATACTGCCGGGCTTCTTGAGCATAGAGCAGATGAAACGGCGACACGGCAAACAGAGCGACCGTCAGACCCGCAATCCACGGCGAACCAAAAAGTTCTTGGCACAACCAATACAAAGCGGGAAAGGCGAGAAGACTAATGACGGCTGAAAATAGTCGATGTTGGAGGACAGAATAGCCAAAAAGTTGACTCCAAAAATAAGCACCAAAGTAATATAGCGGTGGGTGCTCTGGGCGGCTTCTAAGGGCATCGTGAACAGCGGGAAAATTGCGGGGAACGAGTTGATTGGCCTGTTCCTGCATGTCGGAAACGCTGACTCCAGCAGGATATTGCGCTAGAAAGTCTTCCCAAAAATGTCGATATTCACGAACCGAATAGCCTTTAACCCGCATAGACGTATAGAGTTCATCGGTCCAAACAATTTTGGTATCCAGATGACTGACCCGAAAAATTGCGCCAATCCCGATAAAAATCCCCAGAAAAAAGGACAGCCAACGACGCTGTGAACTAGACATAGACTGTACTCAATATTCGGCGGAAACGTTTCTCAAGATTGTCAACCGGAATCCGGTCATAGGCTTGCTCTATGGGAAAAAGTCGGTTGTTTGCCTTTAGAGTTCGGCGGTTTCTAACTGCCAAAGTTTGCCGGTTCTACCGTGATCTACGACAACCTTCTGGTCTCCGCCCAGTTGTTCGTTCACCGTTTCACGCAGCTTGTCTGAGGGGCTAAACAGAAAAATTTGCGATCGCAAATCATCCGTCAGCTCTAACGTTTCAGGGTTACCAACCGGCAAAAGCTTGGTTTCGGGAGACAGATGATGGTTCAGAATTAGCAAGTCTACATAATATTCATCCGTAATCACCAAGGGCGGTTCTGGCTGTGTCGAGAGGTACTTAGCCGTCTCCAGATAATATACGGAGCGCTCCAGACTTTTATTCCAGCTCACTGGAGCGATGGCTGCAGCCGTACCAGCCCAGATCGTCGCTACCCACAAGACCACAATCAATCCGCAGGTCAATTTTTGTGCAAAAGTCTTCGTGAATTGGGTTTTATAAACGGCTACGTATACTAAGATCAGCTGCAACATCGTAGACCCTGGCAACATATACCGAATCCGCGTTGAACGAGTGCCTCCTTTCCAGAGATCAATCAGCATCAATGTCAAACTGGTCAACCCCAACGACAACAGCAAAAATCGCTTCCCTGGCTGCGGCGCTTTCCGACAAAACACATAAAGGGCATACACCACAATCCCCACCAAAATGAAGTTATAGCTCGCTAAATTGACATTCAGCAACACCAAATTAATATTTCTGAACCATTTATCGAGCAGCTCCCCAGCAGAACTATTTTTTTGGACCTCCACCGCCATATTTTGCAGCCGATAGGCATTCATTATGCTCACCCGCAGCCAGGGCGTAAAGGTCAAGATTGCGATCGCAACAGAGCCAATCCAGATGCCAAGACGTTTTGGGGTCGTAATTAAGGTGTAAAGACCTTGGGCCAGAATTGAGAGTCCGAAGAGTAGATGGGAATAAATGCCTCCAATGAGAGTCAGGGTGTACCAAGTCCAGCTCAGAGGGGTTGTCCGTCGAAGTGCCCGCAGCAGCGCCAGACTAGATAGCAACACCATCGCCGTCCACAGGCTATATTGCCGGGCTTCTTGAGCGTAAAGAATCTGGACCGGGGAAAAGGCGATGAGCAATAAACTCAGTTTTGCTATCACCGGAGAGTTAAACAGTTCCAGCGCTAGAAAATACGCCCCAGGGAGAACCAGCAAGCTAATTACGGCAGAGAGACTGCGGGGCATGGCGATGGAGAAGGGAAACCACCGCTGCCAGAAGTCGGTCCAGTAGCGTGCCGAGAGATAATAAAGCGGTGGATGTTCGGGCCGAGTGAGCAAGGCTTTCCATGTATCAGCAACCGGTTGCTCTGGCACTAAATAGCGAGAGAGTTCTTCGGCAGTCATGATTTGATTGTTGTAGACCTCAGCAATTAGCGCCTCTTTTGGATATCCCGCTATACGAGTAAAAGTCCGCACTTCATCGCCCCAAAAAACTTTGTAGTCAAGGCTGATAAAGCGCAAGGAGATCCCGATGGCTACGAGGAATGCTAACGCCATATTGAGCAGCCGTTGATTTGTTTTGTGATCAGGATTTATTTTGAGAAAAGGCATGAGATGGGATTGCTATCGCCAGACCGCTGAGCGCACGACCGACGAATTTTTGACTGCCCAATTCTAAAGTGTTCTGGCACGTAACTACCCTTTTCCCAAAGGCGCTGTTGCCTTCATTGAGCAGCCGTTGATTTGTTTTGTGATCAGGACTTATTTTGAGAAAAGGCATGAGATGGGATTGCTGTCGCCAGACCGCTGAGGGCACGACCGAAGAATTTTTGACTGCCTAATTCTAAAGTGTTCTGGCACGTAACTACCTTTTTCCCAAAGGCGCTGTTGTCTTCTCTCTCGTGGATCTATGTGCCTGAGCCGAGCCATACCCATCGCTATGAACCTTTTGGCTCATAGCAAATTGAGCATCAGTAACCCGTGCCTAAAAAGTCAGGGCGTAACTGAATTTCTTGGCCTGTGAATGATTTTTTATGGCTCACTCCATTGATTCAGCCATAAACTTTCCTTAAGCTGCTGTTAATCTTGGGTGAGGTCTCCTGGATTCATTGATATAGATGTTTTTTTCTTTATTAACTAGAAACTCAATCCCTCAAGTTGCACGCCTATTATTTGTTGTTTCTTTCTGTTTTTTCGTTTTAGGTGTTATTCATGTCCTCGATCTTCATTTATGGGATGAACTTGAGTCGCTTGAGTTCTTGGATGAATTCAATGTGAATGAAGAGTATAATTTGCCCGCTTTTTTCTCTGCGTTTTTACTGCTTTATGCCTCAGCGTTGCTCGCTAAAATCGCCATCCTAAACTTTAAAAAACGACATTTCTATCAATGGCTGTGTTTGTCAATGACTTTTTTGTATTTGGCTATTGATGAGACATTTTCTCTTCATGAGGATATGAAATATGCCCGAAGAATATTGGGTATCAATAAAGGAAATCCGCTTTATGATGATGCTTGGATTTTTATTGGGATTGCCTTTATTGTTGT
>JBCDHF010000252.1:0-7019 GCA_038750375.1 Cyanobacteria bacterium P01_H01_bin.15 | reverse complement strand
CCCATATCCCTTGGTCACAGACTGTTATTGCGGGTTTTTCCCAAGGGGGAGCCATGACGATTGATGTCGCGCGTCAATTTCCGGTGGCGGGCCTCATCTGCATGAGTGGCTATTTACATGACGATTTGACTCCTGTTGATAGTCCGCCTCCGACTTTAATCGTGCATGGACAATTCGATCCGGTTGTTCCTCTCGAGCAAGCTCAAGCGCTGAAAAGCACTCTAGAATCTTGGAATACAACTGTTTTCTATCAGGAATTTGCGATGGGTCATGAAATCACACCCGCTGCGATCGCAACGATTCGAAAATTTATTTTGAAAGTATGTTTTAGTTAACACTCCGTAAACTAACAAGCGAAAGTCGTCAGTTTTTTGGTGTCTCAGAGGTACACTAAACCTGAGTGACTTGGATAAACTTGGGGTGAGAAGTTTGCCATGGCAAGTATGACAGTAACACCAGCATTGCCTGATTTAGAGAGCTGGACTGCGGAAGATGTGGCTAATTTAGCGGCTCGGCTAGAACAGGACGATTACGCAACGCCTTTTGCTGCTTTACAGGATTGGCACTTACTCCGTGCGATCGCGTTTCAGCGAGAGGAGCTCGTTCAGCCCTATCTCCACCTATTGGATGTAGAGACGTTTGACGAAGCCTAAAAGCGCTTTCGAGCTGTCGTCTCTGCTTAAACGGTTCAATCGGTCTTCAAATTTCTAAGTAAAATTGTCCGTCTATGCTGCAAAAGCGCCGAATTTTAGTGGGCATTGGCGGTGGCATTGCAGCGTTCAAAGTTTGTAGTCTCATTTCTCAACTCGTTCAGACTGGCGCAGACGTTCGGGGCATTGTTACTCGCTCTGGAGCGCAATTTATTACGCCTTTGACCGTTTCTACTCTCTGTCGTCATCCTGTTTACGGCGATCAAGATTTTTGGCAGGCGTCCCAAGCTCGACCGTTGCATATTGAGCTGGGCGAATGGGCCGAACTTATTGTCATTGCTCCGCTTACTGCAGACTCCTTGGGTAAGTTAGTCCACGGCCTAGCGGATAATTTGCTTTTAAATACCGTGCTGGCATCCACTTGCCCCGTCTTAGTGGCCCCTGCCATGAACACGACAATGTGGGAACAGCAGCCCGTTCAGCAAAACTGGAAAACGCTCCAGACGCTACAGCGCTTTCACAGTATCGGTCCCAACTCGGGTTTGCTTGCTTGCGATCGCGTCGGTGCCGGTCGTCTAGCAGAACCTTCACAAATTTTGGCGGCCGTTCAATCGCTCATTCAAACTGGCGGGCAAAGAGATTTAGCTGGTCAGCGGTTGTTAATTACGGCTGGCGGTACGCGCGAATTTTTAGATCCCGTAAGATTTTTAGGCAATCCGTCCACTGGGAAAATGGGCATTGCACTAGCACAAGCGGCTCTGCATCGGCGAGCCGCTGTCATGTTGATTCACGGTCCCATCGCCTCTGAGTTACTCGCCTTAGTTCCCGAAATTTCTCGTATCCCTGTCATCAGCGCCCAAGAAATGCTGGATGCGTTGCAAGCCAACTGGATCGCATCCGATGCATTAATCATGGCTGCCGCCGTTGGAGATTTTCGTCCTGCCACCTATACAGCCCATAAGCGCTCTAAAACAAAATTCTCAGATAAGTTAGCGTTGAGCCCGGTGCCGGATATCCTGAGCCATCTTGCTCAGCTTAAACAAACCCATCAAAAACTAATTGGCTTTGCGGCTCAAACCGGTGACTTTATTACCCCAGCGCGTGAAAAGCTGCGCCGCAAACAGCTCAATGCCATCATCGCGAATCCGGTCGATCAACCAGGTGCTGGCTTTGGGAGCGAGCAAAATTTTGGCGTGTGGCTTACCCCGAATGCTCCGGATGTGCCCTTAACCAGCGGTTCTAAACTGACGATTGCCCATCAAATTTATGACTTGATGCAGCAACTACCGTTGGGCTAAGGAGGGGAGACGCAAAAGCAATCCGGTCATTAAGCGAATAGAAAATACTTTCAGCGGACTTAAGCGTTTCATGATGCCCAAGGCGACACGCCTAGACCATTGCAGAGGCCAAAAGGCATTTGAAAAACTGCGATCGAGCAAATCTGTTAGCCCAAGAACAATGTAGTTTTCTGGCTTGCGCCAACGTTCATAGCGCTTCAAAACTGCTAACGAGCCAGGATCTTGATCCCGTTCTACAGCCGCTTCAATAATTTCAGCCAGCGCTGCCGCATCTCGAATACCTTGATTAAGACCCTGACCACCGACTGGATGGCAACAATGAGCGGCATCGCCCACTAAAGCCAAGCGAGGCTGCACATAGCGATCACACTGCAAGAGTTGAACAGGAAACACCTGCCGAGGGCTAATGAGCGACAAGGAGCCCAACAGACCGCTAGTGTAGGCTTCCAGCTTGTCAATAAATTCAGATTCAGGTAGCAGTTGCCAAGCTTTAGCGTCTGCATGCGGTGCGGTCCAGACAATTTGAGAATGATGAGGATCCAAGGGCAACACGCCCATGGGTCCCGTGGGCCAAAATCGCTCAAATGCCGCATGATTTTCCACCTCCGGATGATGAATACGCGCCGTCACGCAAGATTGCCAATACTTCCAGCCCCGCGCTTCGATACCGGCAAACTGACGCACTTCAGATTTCGGACCATCCGCACCCACCACTAACTTCGCCCGAATAATATGCGTTTCAGCACCCTGCGTCAACGCCAATTCGCTCCAGGCCGATTGATTTGTGATCGCGGTTACTTTATTGGGGCAAAACCACTGAACATGATCCTCTAAAAACTGTTGTAGTTCAGTTACTAAAACCCGATGTTCGGCCCCATATCCCAGGTGCTCAGACTCGGTTTCACGAGGACTAAATTCCACGACTGAATTCTCATCACCGTCTGACAGACGAATGCCCTGAAACTTGGCAACCTGTGATTCAATTTGGGGCCAAACACCAATACCGGCCAAGATTCGACTAGATAACAACGAAAAATGATAGGCCCGAAGTCTATCGGCTACTACGTTTTTTGGACGAGACTCAACAATGGCGATCGCCAAACCACGATCACGGAGCGCAGCAGCCAGGGTCAGTCCAACAACGCCACCGCCAACAATTGCCAAATCGAAAAGCTGTGCCTCAGAAGGAACGTCATTCAGCAATGGATCAGGGCAGATCATAAAAACGTAGACTTTGTCTAGAGAAAAATTTACATAACTCAATTTTGGCGCGGAATCCAAGGACAGGCAAGGGCAATCCTGATTACGAACTTACCTGTCGCTAATTAATACAGATTCAAACATTTTTGTGATCTTGCTAAATCAGAACTTCGTAAGGCTCCTAAGCGATGACCAATAAACAGTAGGATGGAACCCACTAACGTTAACGTGTCAGTCCAATCAACGTATGCGCTTCGTTTTTGCCACCCATGCTTTCTGTGGAGTGATTGACCTAGAGGAAGAAAATCAATGGAAAATTCGCTCGCATCAGATCCTCGCACAGGGGCATCACTATGGCACTGCTCTTTTAGACAACGGGGGTTTTGTCTCGTTTCGTCGCCAATCAAAGTATCAGGGAAGTGAGCTAGCCACCTATCGTCAACAGCAAGGTCAATACGAAATTGTCGAAACTCAACCCATTCCATTTGCCTACGGAAGCGTTCATCAAATTGCCTACGTTCAAAAGCAATTTTTTATAACAAATACTGACTACAATCGCCTCGTTATCTATGAACCCGGAAAACCGATTATCGAGGGTATTATTGATGACGCTGACTTTGATCAAAATCACCTAAACTCAGTCTATCCCTGTGGCGAATATATTTATGTATTGCTACACAATCTTGGCAAAACTGAAAGCGAAATCATCGTTTTTCAGCAACAAAATCAGCGGCTGATTCTGCTCCATCGCACGAGGCTCTGGGACTTTGGTTGCCACAATATTTTCGTGGGAGAGAACGAACTTGTTTATAATGGCTCCTCTCGAGGACATTGTGTTTGGGTGGATTTAAAGCGCAACCGACGTAAAGCTCGCCTCGAATTCGGAGGACATACTAAGGGCTTATCAGTAACTCAGCGCTATATCGTGGTTGGCTGCACCCCGACTGTTACCCGCGCTGTTCGGGACCAGGCACCAGCCGTGCTTAAAATAATCGATCGCAAAACTTTTTGCCACATTGCGGATGTCGATTTGAATTTTCCAGAACTATCGCAACCCATTGGGAACCTCAATGAAGTTCGTTGTCTAAGCGAGCCCGAGCTTGCCCATGCAAACATAAAGGGCCTGTCCACTCCGTTCCAACCTTGGTCTTTAGCCTCTAGGGATTTAGCTTATCAAGCCTATCATCGGCTAAATCGATTAAAGAGAGGGTTTCTTCCGCGCGGATAGATTCTTCGCTACTCGGCACTGTTGTATTGTTTAGAATTCAGTAGTATTGCTGGAAATTCGGGCTCTCTTCAGCTCATATCTAGATTGTCGTCAAAAGATTATTAGATGTAGACGCATTAGACTTGATAGCTTTCAATTATGATTTTTTTGAGCATTTGATTGTCGGCGATGAATCAAAGCAATTTTCGCGATTTACAGATTCTTCTGAGATGGGGTTTTCTTAGGAATGGTGATTTGAACCGATGAAGAAATCATTATGGCTTTAACATGCAGCCATAAGTCTAAGGTTTATCTCCATGCTTTCCCTCAGAAATATTTTCTATCTTCTAAAATAGTGAGCAAAAACTTGACAAAAACCCTTGAATCATAAAGTTCTTTAGTTCAGAGTGATTGTGTAATTCGGAGTACGAAAAAAATGAATTTACGGTACTTAGCATTGGGGATTATCTTGGCGGGCAGTTTTCCTTTGAACGCGCAAGCTGAGACTCTCCCCCCTGAAAAAGTTGAGTTCCGGTGTGAGGAACAAGGAACCTATCCTATTACTGCCATCGATATTACGACTGGGGCCGAGGTCGATTCTCGCAATGTGATTTCTTGGTTACCCAAATATTTTCCTGAAACAGCAAACGCGATCGCCACTTGTCAAGACGCAGCCGTTAAATTGCAGGCCCTATATGATTCAGATGCGACGACTCAGGGCGAATTAATGACTGGCCAAATTGATGATATCAATGTCGTTTGTCTGGCACCGAAGTTTGAAGGCTGTCAAAAAGCTGAACAAGTCGTATTTACCTTACCCACTTCTGACGAAACCAGCGAAACCGTGCTCAAAGAAATGCTGGACGAAGAGACTCATCCGGAAACGCCCAAAGTGACTTTGCGAGGAGATTTCCCGATGACCTTTAACCTGCGTCGTTTATGGTTGCCATTCTGATTGGGCTTACAACCTTTTGTACAGGGCAGTCAAAAGTACGCGGATACCGCTGATAAAGCAGGTTACCGGATTATTAGGTAGCCTGCTTGGCCGTTAAAGATTTGATTTTGTAGCGGGGCTAATGACATGCTCAAAGAGCGATATCAAATTTGTTTCAGTAGATCTTGCCGTTTTTGGATAGCCGCACGATAGTCAGGCTTAATGGTGATCGCTTCATCAAGCGTATCTATGGCAGCGTCAAGACGCCCTAGCGCGGCCTGGGTCAAGCTCAAATAATACATAGCCTCATAAAAATCGGGCTTGAGTTTAATAGCCGTTTGGTAATCTTCTTGCGCTTTGATCAACTGCCCCAAGGCCCGGTTTGCATTACCTCGACCATTCCAAGCATAAGCATAGCCAGAATCGATTTCAATGGCCTCGTTATAGGCAACAGCCGATTCAGCATAGCGTTCAAGCTGATAGAGTGCATTTCCACGATTATTCCAAGCAAACAGGTACGCCTCGTTATAGAGAATGGCTTTATCGAAAGCGTCTAGGGCTTCTAATGGCCGCTCTAGACTGAGTAAAACCTCTCCCTCATTGTTGCGCGCATGAAAAAAGTCAGGCTGAATCCGGGTCGTTTCTCGAAAAGATTCCAGAGCGTCCTCATAAAGCCCTAAATCTTTTTCAGCTAAACCCTTACAATTCCAAGCGTCACTAAATTCCGGGTCTAGCTCGAGGGCACGCACACAAGAAAAAAGTTGCTCTTCGGTGCGGTTAAGCTTGCTCAAAGGGAAAGCTCTTAGAAACCACGCTTTTTCGGACTCAGGATAAACCTCCAAAACCCGGTCGTAGTCAGCAAGTGCGGCTTGATACTCTTGCTCGTGCACCAAGGAATTAGCCCGACTCATCAGATAGATGCCGCGAACAGCGGGGGCGACTAAGAATCCCACAATAAAAATACCGACTGCTGTCGCTATGCGAAGTCCCAAGTTGCCGGGGAGCGGCAATGAAAATTTATTGAGTTCATCGAGTGCTTTGGAGGCCTCTTGAGCAGACTGATAGCGCTTCCGCCAATCCAGATGCACCATCTTCTCCAAAAAATCAACCAGCTTCTTCTTAACATGGGTCTCTTGGTGAAGAATCTCCCGAATTGGGCGATCATCTTGGCGAATTTGCGCCGGGGGAATACCGGTTAGGGCGACAATAGCCATCATGCCTAACGCAAAAAGATCACTACCGGCACAAGGCTTTCCACCCTGTTGTTCCATCGCCATGTAGCCTGGTGTACCAATTGCGATCGTAAACGCAGTCTGTCCGGCTGGAGTAGTCTGGAGTCCGCCAATTTCTTTAACCGCGCCAAAATCAATCAGCACAATTTTGTTGTCGCTGACACGCCGAATAAGGTTAGATGGCTTGATGTCGCGGTGGATGACATTTTGAGCATGGACAAACCCCAGAATGGGCAGCACCTCTCGGAGCATCTTAATAACCTCTGCTTCGGAGAGTTGCTTTCCTTGCCCTATTTCATGGCGTAAATCATTCCCTTCAATATGCTCTTGAACCAGACAGAGCTTATCGTCAAAATAAGCAAGCAACCGAGGGATTTGGGGATGAACCCCTAAACGCGAGAGTGTTTCTGCTTCCTTCTTGAAAAGACGCTTTGCCTCTTCGAGAGTCGCGGGGTCTTGAGAAACGGGTTTAAGATGCTTAACTACACATATTGGCTG